>CAYJCL010000046.1:3166-5897 GCA_964368665.1 uncultured Muribaculaceae bacterium | reverse complement strand
AGTACAGTTATAATAAATAATAGTGGAGTTACAACTGGACATTATTTTGGTAGCTATACTTCTGGAAATATATACTTGAATATAGGAGATACATTATACATTTACAACGGAGAATATGGTAAGAAAAAAGATGCAACCACAACATTTAATGGGGGAGGATCTTCGTCGCTAGGGACTTATGGTAATAGTTCATACCCACACTACTATCAAAACTATTCAGGTGGCGGAGCGACTGATATTAGATTGGTGAGTGGCACATACAACTCCACAACATCGCTCGTCTCAAGACTTATGGTAGCAGGCGGAGCAGGAACAACAAATGCAGGTGGGTTATATTCTAATAGATCATATCCATCTGGAGAAGGAGTTCATTATGCATATGGCGCATCTCAAATATTGCCAGGATTCAATATTCATTCAACAAATTTGATCGGAGGATTTGGATATGGCGGAAATGGAGAAGTAATCACCGCTTACTATGGTTCCAAAGGTGCCGGATCTGGATATTATGGTGGAGGCGGAGCCTTAAGTGCCACTTACAGTGCAGATACCGATTCAAGAAGCGGAACTGGAAACTCTACCGGAGGATCATCATATATATCAGGACATACTGGATCAGTTGCCATAGAATCATCATCACTAATCCAACCAAATCAAATTAAAATACCATTTGATGTAAGATATGTTGAAGTAGGTAGTCAAGGAAGTGGTGCAAATACCACTAATCACATAGTAGAATTGCAAGTGTTTGATCGAAATAACAACAATATAGCGCTAAACAAAACAGCAACGACTAATGGGACACCAAACGCAGCTTCTCCATTATCTAGAATAACAGATGGGAACATTACATCCACTGTTTACGCGAGTGTTGGGACAGTAACAACCTTAGATCTAGGACAAGCTTACGATATTAGTTTTGTCAAATTATGGCGATATTATGCAGATTCAAGATATTATAAAGATACATACATAAAGCTATATAACTCAGACAAAACAGAATTTGTATATGCCCATAATTCCGCAACTGATGGACTATATAAAGAAACTTCTGCAGGCAAAACATTTACTGGATGTAATACTGGAACTAGTATAAATGAATGTTCTATTCATTATAGTGGGTATACATTTACTAATTCTATAATGATTGATGGGTCAGGATATTCTTGGACAAATACCATCGGAGAACAAGTTCAAATGCCAAATCCAGAAGGTGGATTATATTCAATAGGAACAGGACATGTTGGAGATGGGTACACAAAAATAACAAAAATAAATTAAAACAGACATTGTCTGTTTTTTCATGTTCCTTTCTAGTAATATTTATGTTATAATTAACTAACGAGGTGAAGTACTATGGCAAAGACAAGATCAGAATTAAGAGAAAGCGCAATGATTATTTTATATCAAATAAGTATTTATAAAAAGAATAATATTGAATATAACATAGATGATGTAATTAAAGAAAATATTGAGATAGATAATGATTTCGTTAAAGATCTTGTATATGGCGTAACTACTCATGAAGACCAAATTATTACTGAAGCTAATAAGTATATGAAAGATTGGAATATTGATCGTATAGATAAAACAGGAGCTTCAATTTTAAAAGTGGCTATATATGAATTACAATATACAGATACTCCACATATAGTAGCAATTAACGAAGCAATAGAATTAGCTAAAAAATATAGCGATGATAATGTAAGAAAAATTATTAACGCAGTACTAGATAGGTTAATAAAAGAATAATGGAAACTAAATATATAGCTATAAGTGATTTAAATAGATATTTAAAAGCTAAATTCGATTTAGATAAACACTTAAATAAAGTTTATATAAAAGGTGAAATATCTAACTACAAACATCATACAAGAGGTCACTTATATTTTACTCTAAAAGATGAGACTAGTAGAATATCAGCAGTAATGTTTTCAACTAGTGCATCAAAACTAAACTTTAAACCAGAAGATGGAATGAGTGTCTTAATTACAGGAAGAGTAGCAGTATATGAAGCAAATGGAACTTATCAAATATATGTAGAAGATATGCAACTAGATGGTTTAGGAAATCTCCATGTACTATTTGAACAATTAAAAGAAAAACTACATAAAGAAGGATTATTTAATCCTAATATAAAAAAACAAATACCTAAATATCCAAATAAAATAGGAGTAATAACTGCACCAACTGGAGCAGCTGTAAGAGATATTATTTCAACAATTAACAGACGATACCCACTAGCAGAAGTAATCCTCTTTCCAGCACTAGTTCAAGGAGAAAATGCTGCACCTAGTATAGTAAAACAAATAAGCGAAGCACAAAATCATAACTTAGATGTTTTGATAGTAGGTAGAGGAGGGGGATCCATTGAAGACTTATGGGCCTTCAATGAAGAAATAGTTGCAAGAGCAATATTTGATTCAAATACTCCAATAATATCTGCAGTAGGACATGAACCAGATGTAACAATATCTGATTACGTTGCCGACTTAAGAGCACCAACTCCAACCGGAGCTGCAGAAATGGCTGTACCCAATATTAACGATATTAAAGATTTACTAAATCAATATCAAATAAGAATTAATGAAACATTAAAAAACAAATTAAATATTTATCAAAAAAGACTAGATAGTATCAAAAACTCATATATCTTAAAAAATCCACTAAGTCTTTATGAAATAAAAGAACAAAAACTAGATAATAATATTGATAAATTAAATAATATAAT
>CAYJCL010000046.1:0-3066 GCA_964368665.1 uncultured Muribaculaceae bacterium | reverse complement strand
ACCTTAGAAAAAGGTAATGTAAAAGCAAAAATAAGCGAGGTAATAGAAAATGGCAAATAAAGAAAAAACTTTTGAAGAAAATTTTACAGATTTAGAAAACTTAGTAAAAGAACTAGAAAGTGGTAATGTTGATTTAGACTTAGCAATCACTAAGTATAGTGAAGCAATGAAACTAGCAAAACAATGCGGAGATAAACTAGATTCAGCTACTAAAAGCGTTAACAAAATACTAGAAGAAAACAAAGACTTAAAAGATTTTATTATAACAGAATAAAAGAGCATAAATGCTCTTTTTAATTTTCTCCTTCTTCCAACATCGTTATAATTGAAACTCCAAAACCTTTCTTAACATCATCTACTAAAACATGAGTTACAGCTCCAATAATTTTATCATTTTGAATTATTGGACTACCAGACATCCCTTGTACAATGCCACCGGTCTGCTTAATTAAATTCTCGTCAATTACTTCAAAATAAAAATTCTTAATCCTAGATTCCTTATCAATCTTAGTAATATTTATTTCATACTCTTCAACTACATTATCACTTAAAGTAGTGTATATAGTAGCAATTCCTAATTCAACTTCATCCATATAAGCAATATCTATTAAATCATCATTACTAACTTCATCTTCATAAACACCGAAAATCCCAACATTAGTATTCTCGCTAGCAGAACCTAAAATACTATCATAATCAATTTTAGCACTCTTAGATCCTACATCTCCATCTATACTTTTATCTATATTAATAATCTCACTATCAAATATGTATCCATTTTCTACCAGTATTTGTTTGTTACTATTACTTTCAATTATTTCATGACCCAAAGCTCCATAAATTAATGTTTCAGGGTCAATATAAGTCATTGTACCAATACCACTAATACTTTCTTTAACATATAAACCAGTTTTATAAGAATTATCTTCCATAAATAATTTAAATGCAATATTAACAAACTCATTATCCCTTAATATTTTTAAAGATACTTCATCATTAACAACAGTATTATTAATAATACTAACCATCTCATTAATAGACGATACTTTTATTCCATTAACATGAGTTATATAATCACCAACTAATATCTCAGGAAATCCCTTATTGTAAGATCCATCAACTTTATAAAAACCAACTACCATTAAACCAGGCATGTCTATCTCAATTCCAATATTCTGTCCACCAGGAATTAATTGGGTAGAATAAGCATTAACATTAATTGGAATTAATAATAACAACAAAAAAACAACAATATTATATAATTTCTTCATCTAATCACCCAATATTATTATTTGCAAAAAAACAAATATCATAGTGGTAAATAATACCATCATTTGATATAATTAAAAAGGTGAACACAATGAAAAAAAATATATTATTAATAATTAAAGGATTTATAATGGGTATTGCAAATATCATTCCAGGAGTAAGTAGTGGAACATTAGCAATAACAATGAATATATACGAAGATTTAATTGAAGCTATCAGTCATTTCTTCAAAAAACTTAAAAAAAATATCCTATTCTTATTACCAATAGGTATAGGAACATTACTAGCTATAATACTAGGTAGTAGAGTAGTAGAAGTATCACTAGAAAACTTTACTCTACCTACAGTACTCTTCTTTGCAGGACTAATACTAGGTGGAGTACCAATGCTATTTAATAAAATTAAAAAAACTAGAAAAAAATCATATTACTTCATCTTTGCATTAACATTTATCTCAGTAATAAGTATAAACTTTCTAGGAAGCGTCGAACCTGTTACACTAACAAACTTAGAAGCAATTGATTACTTGAAATTATTCTTAGTAGGAGTTCTTGCAGCAGGTACTATGATCATTCCTGGTATAAGTGGTTCATTCGTCCTAATTGTTGTAGGATACTACGAATCAATTATCAACGTAATTAATGAATTCACATCACTAAATAATCTATCAGAAAACTTCCTAATCTTATTGCCATTTGGTCTAGGAGTACTTATCGGAATAATCCTAATAGCTAAAGCAATTGAATGGTTATTCAAAAAATACGAAATCCCTACATACTATGCTATCATTGGTTTCGTATTAGCATCACTTATTAGTATATTTACTAAATTTAATAATATTATAATAAATCCAACTATGGTAATAGCAAGTATTATCTTCTTTATCATTGGATTTATGATAGCTCTAAAGTTAGGAGAAAAATAATTAATGACAAGCAAAGACATAACTGACTCCGTTGATAAAGCATTCCTAGGAACCGCTTTATCACTCGGTTACACTAACGCCAAAAAAGCTATAAAATATGTATTATTTGATGATACAAAATCAGTAGAAAATAATCAACTAAATAAAAATAAATGGTTATTCATTTCTAATAGTCAAAAAGGTCGTGACCTAACAAAAAAACTCCATCATATTGACTTAATGCAAATGTTAATAAACTTTTGCTACTGCTATATAGGTTTAGAAAATAAACCTTTCACTATAACAAAAACAAAATATAAAGAACTAAAAAGTGATATGTTTGTAACTATGACATTAACAAATGAAGAATTAATAGAATATGTCATTCAAGCATCAATGATTAGTATTGAAGAAGCATATATACTATTAAGTACCAATAAAGAACTACAACTAAATATTTTAAACTCACTTATAAAACAAAGGTATAAAAATAAGTTATCTAAAGATTTAGATAACTTCAAAGAAATAAAATTTCCAAAAATGAAAATCAAACAATATGAAACATTCATTGAAAAATTTAACAATCTAGATTTAGAATTTGCGTTACTAAAAAGAAAAACTCCAAACTATGGAGCTTAACTAATAGGGATAAACATTGCTGCTAAAGTAGCAAATACACCTAATAACATTAAAATAACCATTACCCAAGTAACAATCTTCTTAGTTTTTTTACCCATTATAATCACCTCATATATATAAATAAATCTTATCATATTTTAACCAATATGTAAATATACTTATATAGGTGATTATATGAGCTTACTAATAAATAACTTAAAAAATAACAAAAGATTAGTGATATTCATTACTATTCTTTTTTTAATAGGTTTTTC
>CAYJCL010000045.1:0-5947 GCA_964368665.1 uncultured Muribaculaceae bacterium | reverse complement strand
GGATTTGATAATAAAAATTATATTAAAGTACAAAGCGAAGAAATAAGAAGAAGAGTCAAAAAATATGACAAACTTTACTTAGAATGTGGAGGAAAACTATTCGATGATTATCATGCATCAAGATGTCTTCCAGGATTCAAAATTGATTCCAAATTAAAAGTACTAAAAGAATTTCAACGAGATCTTGAAATAATTTTTTGCATCAGTGCAAAAGATATAGAAAAAAACAAAGTAAGAGCGGAATATGGAATTACATACGACAGTGAAGTATTAAGACTAATTGACCGCTTTAAAGCGATGAAAATATCAATCAATAGTGTAGTAATAACTTTGTTTGAAGGAGAAGAAAAAGCTTTAAAATTTAAACAAAAATTAGAAAGTCATAACATTAAAACATATCTTCATACCTATACAAAAGGATATCCAACTGATATTGACACAATCGTAAGTGAAGAAGGATATGGGAAAAATCCATATATAGAAACAACAAAACCTCTAGTAGTAGTTACTGCTCCTGGACCAGGTAGTGGAAAATTAGGAACATGCCTATCACAACTTTATCATGAACATAAAAACAATGTTCAAGCAGCATATGCAAAATATGAAACATTTCCAGCATGGAATCTTCCGTTACAGCATCCGCTAAATAAAGCCTACGAAGCAGCAACTGCAGATTTAAAAGATGTTAATATGATAGATTCATTTCATTTAGAAAAATACGGAATATCTACAGTAAACTATAACAGAGACTTAGAAACATTTCCAATCTTAAAAAAAATCTTAAATAAAATAAGTGAAACAGATATATACTCATCTCCTACAGATATGGGAGTAAATATGGTAGGTAAATCAATAACAAATAATGAAATAGTAGAAGAAGCATGTAAAAAAGAAATAGTAAGAAGATACTATCAAACATTATGTGAAGAAAAAATGGAACAAAAAGACAATCAAAGTTCTCAAAGAATAAAAATGATCATGAATGAATTAAATTTAACAAATGATTACCTAGCAGTTGTAAATCCAGCATTAGAAAAAGCAGAATCATCAAAAGTTCCAGTAATTTCATTAATGTTACCAAATAAAAAAATTATTACAGGTAAACAAACTGAATTATTAAGTGCAACAGCGTCATTAATGCTAAATGCTATCAAAATATTATCAAAAATTCCAGATGATATTAATTTACTATCTCCAAAAGTAATTGAACCAATATTAAAATATAAAAGTAACTCAGAAGGCAAACCATATCAATTACAAGCAGGAGAAGTATTACTGGCTTTATCAGTATCATCAGTAACTAATCCAACATCAGAAAAAGCATTAAACAATTTATCAAAACTAGAAAACTGTGAAGCTCACTGTACTTATATTTTAAATAATGGAGATTTACAAGCATTAAAAAATCTTAAAATAAGACTAACATGTGAACCAGTTTATTTAACAAATAATTTATATAATGACTAAAAAAAGTTAGATTAAAATCTAACTTTATTTTGTGCCATAAACTCTATCTCCAGCATCTCCAAGTCCAGGATGAATATAAGCATTATCATCTAAACATCTGTCAACACAAGCACAATATATTTGTACATCAGGATGATAATTATGCAATGTTTCAATACCTTCAGGAGCAGCTAAGATACATAAAAATTTAATTTTTTTAACTCCTTGTTCTTTTAACTTATCAATACATAAAGAAGCGCTTCCACCAGTAGCTAACATTGGATCTAAAACAAATACTTCCTTATTTTCAATACCCTTTGGCATTTTATAATAATACTCTACAGGTTTAAATGTAGTTTCATCTCTATATAATCCTATATGACCTATCTTAGCATTAGGAATAACATTTATAATCCCTTCAACCATACTCATACCAGCTCTTAAAATAGGGACAAAAGCAAAAGCATCTTCATCTAACTTCTTAGTTTTCAAAACTTCTAAAGGAGTCTCAATCTCAGTATCGATTAAATCTGTATCTTTAGTAGCTTCATAACATAATAATATCGATATTTCTTTAATCAATTCTCTAAATTCCTTGGTACCTGTATTCTTATCTCTAAGAATTGCTAACTTATGAGTAATTAAAGGATGATTTAGTACTATTTCTTTCATTCCTTTTCCTCAGGTAAAGTTAAATTAAGAATAATACCAATAATAGCAGCTAAACTCATACCAGAAATTGATAAAGTGAAGTTACCACTCGTAAATGAAACAACTGCTCCTCCAATTCCTAATACTAACATAGTAGCAGCTATAACAACATTTTTACTACTACCAAAATCAACTTTATTAGCAATTAATATTTTTAATCCATTTAAAGCAATGAAACCATATAATAAAATTGACACTCCTCCAAGTACAGGAGTAGGAATCGATCTAATAACTGCAGTAACAGTTCCCATAAATCCAAAACATATTGCTATAATAGCAGCCAAACCGATAACCCACACAGATGCTACTTTAGTAATACCTACAACAGAAGTATTCTCTCCATAAGTAGTATTAGCAGGTCCTCCTAAAAATGCAGCAACGAAAGTTGCAATACCATCACCCATTAAAGTTCTATCAAGTCCAGGATCTTGAGTTAAATCCTTATCAACAATTTCACTTAAAACTTTATGATCTCCAATATGTTCAGACATAGTAACTAATGCAATAGGTACTACAGTTAATAAAGCTCCAAAATTTAATGAATAATCTAAAAATGGAATATAGAAATTAGGCATCTCAAAGAAACTAGCATTAGCTATAGAATTAAAATCTACAAATCCTAATATAGCAGCCATAATATATCCAACAGTAATACCTAATAAAAATGGAATAGTTTTTAAAAAACCTTTAGCTCTAGTCATTAACAATGCAACAGTCAAAAATGATACTAAAGCAATAACTATATTTTCCCAAGAAACACCAGGTTCATTAAGACCTATTTGACCAACAGCAGTTGATACTAAAGATAATCCAATAATCATAATCATTGGTCCAACAATTATTGGAGGTAATACTTTATTTATCCATCCCTTACCAATAATCTTAATTAATAAAGCAACAAGTAAATAAACTATACCTATAGCCATTAAAGCTGTAAATACACTTTCCTTACCACTTGCAGTATAAGCAAGAATTACAGGTGTAATAAAAGCAAATGAACTACCTAAATATACAGGACTCCTTCCCTTAGTACATAAAATATAAAGTAATGTCCCTACACCAGATGCAATTAAAGTAACTCCAGGAGATAATAACTCGAATCCAACAGCATCATTTACAAGAATAGGAACTAATATAGTCGCTCCAAACATTGCAAACACATGTTGAAAAGCTAGTAATATCCACTTTGGAATTGGTGGTTGTTCGTTGATTCCAATAACCAACTTATTGTTTTTCTTCATAAACTCACTCCTTCTAATAAAACAATAAAAAGGCAAAAAAAATCTCAATGTTAAAAACAATGAGAAATAGAAAATCTAAGTACAGATTTATTAATAGAGCAAATATAAGTTGTTACAGTACTTAAATCCTTCATAACTTTACCTCTTAAATAATAGAATATCATAAAAATATAATCCATGCAATATCTATATTGCAAATAAAAAAATTAAATGATAATATAAACTTATGAAGAGGTATTTATGAAAATAATAACTAATAAAACAGAAATAAATATTAATGATATATACGTATATGTCTGTGTACCTGCATCAGGAAAAACATACCTTACAACAATAAGTAATAACTTCATTGACCTAGATCGTATAAGATCTAACTATAAATATAATCGTCCAGAAGACTTTCCAATAGAAGAACATGAAGCAACTAAAGGAATAAAAAAAGAAGAATTAAGAAAAGACGCAATAGTGCTATCAGCAAAACTAATTCAAGAAGCTTTAAAAGAGCAAAAAATAATATTAATGGCCCCAAGCCCAGATTTAGTAGAATACATCAATCAAGAACAAATACCATATGTATTAGTATTTCATAATATAAAAGATATAGAAGTAATAAAAGAAAGAATGATAAGTAGAGGAAATAAAGAACGATTCATCGAAAAAAATTGTAATATAGATATAGCAAATAAATACTATCAAGAAGACTTAGAAGATCAAAAACCTAATTATAAAATAGAACTAGAAAATAATGAATACTTAAGTGATATACCAAGTATTAAAAGGCTAATAAAATGAAAATAATTACTTGGAATATCAATGGTTTTAAATCGATACTAACGAAAGGAGAACTGAAAAATCTCTTAAATCAAAACTATGATATTATTTGTTTCCAAGAAACAAAAATATCAGATATCAATATAATAAAAAATAATATACCAAATAATTACTATGTCTATTCAAACATATCAAGTACTAAAGGTCATCATGGAGTTTCCATTATTACAAAAGAAAAACCACTAAAAGAATACTATAAAATAGGTCATGACAAATTCGATTCTCAAGGAAGATATATTAAACTAGACTTTGAAAACTTCACATTAATTAATATGTATATTCCTCATGGAGGAAGACAAAAACAAGAGTTAAACTACAAACTTGAAGCATTAGATAAAATAATAAAAAATCTAAATACAGAAAAAACTATTATAACAACAGACTTAAATATAGCTAAGTGTGATCAAGATGTTTGTAGAGCAAAAAGTAATTACAATAATATAATGTTTACTCCAGAAGAAAGAAACATAATAAACAAAATTATAAAAAATAATTATATTGATATATATAGAGAACTAAATAAAGATGAAATAAAATATACTTGGTGGCCATACGCATTCGACTGCAGAAATAGAAATGTCGGCTGGAGAATAGACTATATCTTCATAACAAAAGATTTACTATCAAAGGTTAAAAAGGCATCTATAAACAATAATCAATATGGATCTGATCATTGTCCGGTAGTATTAGAAATAGATAACGGATAAATAAAACAAAGAAGAGGTATTAAATGGGAAAAATGGAATTAGAAGTGAAAGTTCTAAATTTAGATTTAGAAAATTTTGCTAAAAAATTAAAAAAACTAAAAGCTGAAAAAATATCAGAAGAAATGCAAATACTATTTACATATGATCTAAATAGTATTTACGGAAGATTTGTAGATATTAAACACTTATTGAACAACTTTGTATCAGATATTAAACAAGAAACGACTTTAGCAAAATTAAGACATCTAATGTTTGATCTAGATAATTTAATAAATGCTGACCAAAAAGAAAAATTGATAACAATTATAAATATACAAGATATCCAAAAGTTAGATCAAGAGATTAATATATTAAAAATAATTAATTCTCCAAAATTGGATGAATTTATGAGTGAATTTGTTAATAATGATAAAAAATGGATTAGAGTTAGACAAACTGGAGATATAACTACAATAGCAGTAAAACATATATTAAAAGATGATTCATCAGGTATCCAACAAATGCTAGAAACAGAACTAGAAGTAGAAAGTATAGAAAAAGCTAATAACTTACTAGAAGCATTAGGGTTTTCTTATAAAAGTTATCAAGAAAAGAAAAGAATCACTTATAAACTAAATGACATCATATTAGAGATAGATTTATGGCCAGGATTAAAACCATTCATGGAAGTAGAAGGAAATTCAAAAGAAGAAATAGAAACTATTCTTTCATTATTAGGTTTCAAATTTGAAGACACAGTATCATGTACAGTAGATGAAATATATGAAAGTTTAGGAATGGATCACTTTGACAAAAGAGAAAAAACATTTAAAGAATATGAGTCAAAACAAGGTTAAAATCTTGTTTTTTGTATACTATAATGATATATTAATAATACAAAAAAGGAGGGTATTATGTTTAAAATAAATTCAAAATATAAACCAGCTGGAGATCAACCAAAAGCTATAGAACAACTAGTAGATGGTATAAATAATAATAAAAAACATCAAGTCCTACTTGGTGCAACTGGTA
>CAYJCL010000044.1:0-5975 GCA_964368665.1 uncultured Muribaculaceae bacterium | reverse complement strand
TAAAAACCTTCTACCACGATCAAGACAATCTCTTACAGATTCAACACCCATAGTATTATCATTTAATTCATAGTCCCAATTTTTAAATACTAACTCTTCACTAAATGCCTCTCCTTCACGTTCCCCATAATTTCTTTCTTTAATTAAATCATTAACAATTACTTCTAACTTCCCATCTACTAATATTTTAGCAGTATTAAAAGCTCTACTAAGTGGTGAAGATATACACACATCAATATTATCTAAATCTATCGATTTAGATAACTCTTTAGCATCATTAATTCCAGT
The DNA here is from genome assembly GCA_964368665.1 of uncultured Muribaculaceae bacterium. Lineage (GTDB taxonomy): Bacteria > Bacillota_I > Bacilli_A > RF39 > UBA660 > CAYJCL01. Next base: position 5,687 of record CAYJCL010000044.1, on the reverse strand, counting down.
TTCATTCAAAGGTATATCAACCCATCCTTGAATTTTACCAAGTTCATTCCAATCAGTTTTACCATGTCTTACAATATATAATTTATTCATAAATACCTCTTTAAAAATATTATAACAAAAAAACTATTTTATTTACATAAAATAGCTTAATTTAAGATCCTAAAAATTCTCCAGTACCATCATTTGCATAAAATACTCCTGATATTTCTTCCCAATAACCAATCTCACCAGTATCATTAAGTCTAACAGGAATAAAATATCTAAGTTTAGCACCATCATCAGCATTAGTTACTTTTAAAAACTTAATATCTCCAGCAAAATGCCTTAAATCTTGACCACCAGTCCAACCAGCAGTAGCACCACCTAAACGAATCGTTGTAGCATATGCCTCTGGAATTATCTGTTTACCCATAACATTATATGATACATTATTTAAATATAAATTAAATCTAGAAAAATAAATGTCATACCAAACATTAAATACTGGTTTTGGAGCTAATCCAGTAGTTGTTCCACCATATCCGTTAAATAAACCATTAGTACCAAAAAATACACCTAGAGTATAACTTGCTGTAGTTCTACCAGAAATTATCCATCCCCCATCTCCTTTAGTAAATGAATGTTGTCTTACTTCCGTTTCAAATATATAATCTCCAGTATTCATAAGACCAGTATCAATCCATTGCGTTCCAGTACCAGTAATATAATCTAACTTTCTATACTCAACAAAATCAAATTCATATTCTAAATTTAAATTGAATTCAGTATTAGTAACAGTATCTCCTATGTGAAAAAATCTAATTTCAAACTCTGTAATACTATTTTCAAGAAAATACTGTGCTTCCTTATCAATAATTTCATAACCAATACTTCCGTTATTAGTAACACCTAATACTGTATAAGTTGTCAAATGAAGATAAAAATCAGAATTATTTGTAACTTCAATCTTAAAAGTAGCCTCAGAATCAATATTAGGTAAAGTAACAAATATATTAGAACTATTTCCAGTATGAACAGAATTAGAAGTTTCAAAAGCTCCTCCAACCATTGAACTAGCAACAACATTAGTAATATTAATATCTTTCTCAAGAGTTACACTAGCATCTCCACTAATAGTAAGATTAATATTTAATGCAGAATAACCTATAGACACAGAAAGAATACTTATAAAAACCACTATAAGCCCAACAACATACAATAAATTATAATTCTTCTTATTTATCTTTTTCATAACTATAGTATAACAAATATGAATAAATAAAAAAAGAGCAAATAATTATATAAATAAATCATTACATATAAAAAATACTATTTTCTAGTATTCTTTATTGTATTTTCAATTAATAAAACAGCTTCTTTAATACCAATCTTAGAAACATCAATAACTAAATCATAATTAGTAGCATCGTCCATATCTTTACCACTATAATATTTATAATATTCTAATCTACTCTTATTAATCTTATTAACCATCTTCATCATTGAAGATTTATTCTTCTTATCATTTTTATTCTTCTCTAATAATCTATCATATATAAACTTTTCATCACTAGCATAAATAAATATCTTAAAATCAACTACATCTTTAAGAATATAATCAGCACAGTTTCCAACATATATTCCATTACCTAAAGAAGATAATTCTTTAATTACTTTTTCATGTTTTAAATAAACATCATCTACTAAATTATTTCCATATTTAACAAAACTAGTAGCAAACTTATAATCATAATTTTTATTAAAATTAATATCACTATATTTTTCTAAATACTCATCTGTAATACCCTGTTCATTAATTACATCATTAATTATATCCTCATCATAAAAACTATATCCTAAACTATCACTAAGACGTTTAGCTATTTCTTTTCCACCAGAACCAAACATTCTATTAACAGTAATATTAACGTATTTAGATTTATTTATATCTAAAGAAGCAACATCATTTCCATACATATATACATTCTTATATTTATAAAATAAAATAATACTTACAATTACAGTTAATGCCTCTGCTATAGGAACTGCAATAAATACACCAGTTACTCCCATAAACATAGGAAGCACTAATAATAAAGTACTAATTAATACTAATGTTCGTAAAGCAGAAATAAAAGCTGATATTTTACCATTAGAATAAGCAGTAAACATCCCAGATGCAAAAATATTTATACCCATAAATACAAAACTAATAGCATATAAGCGTAATCCATCAGAAGCTAAATTAAATACTTCAGTACCAGGAGTAGCAAATAAACTAGATAATCCATTAGTAAATAAAACACCTATTAATAAACTAATACTAGAAACAATTAATATATTTCTAATACTTATTTTAAATATCATTCTTAAATTAGAAGAGTCTCTTTTACCAAAGTTAAACCCAATTACAGGAGCAACTCCTAAAGAATAACCCATAAAAATTGAAGTCAGTAAAAACTGAATATATAAAATAATAGTAATAGCAGAAACTCCAGCATCTCCTACTAATTTAAGCATTGAATAATTAAATAAAAACGTTGTAAGAGCACTAGCTAAATTAGTAACCATCTCACTAGATCCATTAGCACAAGCATTTAATAAAGTAGTTTTATTCATAGAAGGTTTTACAAGTTTTAAATCACTATTTCTTCTTAAAGCAATAAGAGAAACTATTACTGGAATAAAATAACCTATTATACAAGCAACAGCAAGACCTATCATTCCTAAATCAAAATATGCCACTAATAATAAACTCGTTAAAACTTTAATAACTCCACTACATATCATAGTCTTAAAATATAAAAAAGCTTTACCCGATACTACCATAACACTTTGAAATACCATTTGTAACATTAATACTCCAGAGAATATAGATAAAATTCTTAAAAAAGAATATGCATAATCATAAGTGTCTTCACTAGTACCTAAAAAATCCAATATATTATCTAAATTAAGTTGTACTAAAATAGTAAATATAATTCCTAATATAATAGTAACTACTACTATTAAAGACATCGCCTCATTAGCTTCTTTCTGCCTGCCTTCACCCATTAACTTACTACATATAGCGCTAATACCTGATCCAAACATTAATCCAACTGCTAAAAATAAAGAAGTAACTGGAAAAACAATATTCACGGCAGCAAGTGCTGTTTCATTAATAAAATTAGAAACTATTACCCCATCAGACATAACAAAAATTGATGTAAAAACCATTGTCATAATACAAGGTAAAACAAACTTAAGTAAGTTTTTATTATTAATTTCAAAATTCATAAAATACACTCCAATCTAAAAATCAACTTTACCAATATAACACATAATAAAAAAATATGTAAGCAAAAATAAAAAAAGATGATTAATCATCTTAAATCTCTTTTAATCAATTTAGCATGTACCACTAATCTATCATCAGTTTCATAACAAGTAGATAAAGTGAGTAACTTATCATTAACATTAGCAATAGTATTAAAATCCAATAAACTTCTACTAGATACTAAATTAATATATTCTAAATAAGTTTCATCAGTATCAAAATCATATACTAAGTAATCAGTTGTTTCAGGAATTGTATATATACTAAATATTTGCCATAAAGTATTTTCATACTCTGTAGATAACTTAATAATATGATTATCAACATTATCATACCACTCATTACCTAAAACATTTTCTAAAGAACCAAACATAGTTTCATCAACTCTAGAATGACCATATATAATAGTATTATCATTTAAATCTTTCATACTATTTCTATAATCAACAAATACCCATCCAGCATTATTACTCTGATTATAAAAATCATTATATAAATAATGCTCATTAGTATAAGCTTGTACAAAAGGATAATTAATGTGAGTACCACCTACTTGAATCCATCCAGCCGTATGATCATTAATCTCATTTAAAGAATCAAAATCAACACTAATTAAATCCATTTCTATATAATCCCAATAAGGATCAAAATCAGATACATCATCACCTAAATACTCTGTATCTTCATCATCAGTTACTACTTCTATAGTAGTATTCTCCTCTATAAATTTTAATTGTTTACTTATATTATAATTATCAATTAACCAAGAAGTAATATTAAACAAACAAATAATTATTATTATTATCAATATAATAATTAATATATTAATATAATTTAATCTATATCTCTTTTTTTTCATTAAAATATTACCTCCAAATCTATAAACTAATATTACACCTTTAGGTAAAATATTACAACATAAAAAAAGATGATAATCATCTCTTATTCTTTAAGTGATAAAACATCATCAGGTATAATAATATTCATTTCTTCATTAAATCTACTATATTTAATATCAACTTTTTCACTTACTGAACTATCTTCTTTAGTAGAATAATACTCTATAAAATAACCATCTTCAAAAACAAACTTATAAGTACCAACTAATTCTTCATCTAAATATTGAGCATTTTCTGTATCTTTTAAATCATCATAAGTATACTCAATGTTAACAGTCAGTTTATCAACTTCTTTCACAGTAGTATATTCATGTGTATCAATTATATCTCTCATAAAATCAAAAGTGAAAAAAGTTCCATCAAATTCAGTGTCACTATAAGTCCATTCACCTTCATTATAATCAAAATACATATAAGTATCACCTTCAGCTTTATGATAATACTCTCTATCCTTTTCTTCTCCATTAAGTATTTCCTCAAAAACAGCATGTATCAGCATATTATCTAAATCTTGAAGTATTACACTATCAGTAGTAAAATTAGGTACAAATTCTGTGTTTTTAGATATTCTCTCCATAAAACCGTCAGTTTGAAATGATTTAAGAGCTTCCATATTATCAAATGCCTCGGCAATTATTTCAGCATCAGTCATATCTGCATAACGATCTACTACCTCAACTTCTTTGTCTTCATCATTATTCATTGTTAAACTAACTGCAACAATTGCACCAATTACTAACAAAACAGAAATAACAATTACTAATATTTTTTTCTTTTCTAAAATTTTATTCATCATATTCTCTCCTCTATATACATTATAAATCTTAATAGCTAATTAAACAAGAGATTAATACCTCAACTTTCTTTTAATTACTCTTATTAAACTAAATATAATTAGTATTAAAAATAAACCAGCTATTAAATAATCAAAAGTACTAAATGATGCATGATGTAAATGACTCATCGATCCCATAATATCTATATTAAATATATTTACTACATAATCAAAAATCATCCCAAAAAACATTGATAACACAATAACAGATGATACATATATTAACATCATCTTCTTACCAAAAGTTTTACCTAATATAACTAAAGAAGCCATATTAGTAACCGGACCAGTAAATAAAAATACAAAAGCTGCTCCAGGAGAAATACCCTTCATCATTAAAGATAACGCTATAGGTATAGAAGATGTAGAACATACATACATTGGAAGACCAACTAATAACATAATTAACATTCCAACTAATCCATTACTTATTCCATATTGGATAAAAAAATCATCTGGAATCAATATAGTTATTAAAGCAGATATTAAAAGTCCTACAATAAAATGTATTACAATATCATCTAAAAAGCCTCCAAATCCATAAGTAAATACATTCTTAACTTTATCTTTAAATGATAACTCTTCTTCACTCTTCTTATTCTTACAACAACAATGTTCTTCTTCCTTTTCTACTACTTCTTCTTTAACAAACAAA
>CAYJCL010000043.1:0-6009 GCA_964368665.1 uncultured Muribaculaceae bacterium | reverse complement strand
AAACCAAAAAATTTAGTCACAGTAGATCAAAACAGATATAATTTTCACCACTATATAGATCCTAATCATAAACCTAAAGTAACAAAAGAAGTATTAAAACACTTTAACAGTCTTAAAAGAGCAGCAAAAAAAGATAATCTTCATTTAAGAATAGGTAGTGGATATAGATCATATAAATATCAAGAAAAAATATATAACACAAGATTAGAACAAACAAGTATTGAACATGTGACTAAATACATAGCTAAACCAGGCACGAGTGAACATCAAACAGGACTTGCTATAGATATATCATATAAAAGAAACAATAAACTAATCATTAACACAGAAAACGATTCAAAAGAATATGACTGGATGCAAAAAAAAGCTTATAAATATGGATTCATCTTACGATATCCTAAAAACAAAGAATATATCACTGGATATAATTATGAACCATGGCATTATAGGTACGTAGGAAAAGAGATAGCCAAAGAAATATACGAAAAAAATTTAACCCTAGAAGAATATCTAAGTATAAAAAGTGTATAGACACTTTTTTATATACAACAAAATAAAATAAAATGTTATAATAAATACATAAAGGAGATATTTATGGAATTATATGAAATAACTAAACAAAACAAAAATCAACAAGATATCTTAGATACTATAGGGAGGTCTCTTTGACATCTCAAATAAAAAGATAAGACTTGAATATTTAACAGATCAACTAAATGATCCAAGTATTTGGGAAGATGTTGAAAAAAGTAGTAATTTATCAAAAGAAATAAACAATCTTAAAAAGCAAATATCTTTATATGATGAACTATCATCAAGTGTTGAATATATTAAAGAATATATAGAAATACTTGATGAATCAAATAAAGACCAACTAGATGAAATAGAATTAGAAATAATGAGTGTTAATAAAAAATTAGAAGAATTAGAAACTGAAACATTATTAAATGAAGAATATGATAACTCTGATTGTTATATAGAAATTCATCCAGGAGCAGGAGGAACAGAATCTTGCGACTGGGCTAGTATGTTAGAAAGAATGTATCTTAAATTTTGTGACAAACAAAACTTTAAGTATGAAATATTAGATGAACAAAAAGGTGAAGAAGCAGGTATTAAAAGTGTTACAATTCTAGTAAAAGGAACTCATGCTTATGGATATTTAAAAAACGAATCAGGAGTTCATAGATTGGTAAGAATATCACCATTTGATTCAAATTCAAGAAGACATACATCATTTGCATCAGTAATGGTTATACCTAATTTTGATACTAATATAAATATTGAAATAAAAGAAGCAGACCTTAAAATAGACGTATATAGAAGTAGTGGAGCAGGAGGACAATCAGTAAATACAACTGATTCTGCTGTAAGAATTACTCATATACCAACTAAAACAGTGGTAACTTGCCAAAACGAGAGAAGTCAGTTAAAAAATAAAGAACAAGCAATGAAAATATTACAAAGTAAATTATATCAACTAGAATTAATGAAACAAAATGAACAAATAGAGAGTAGTAAAGGTTCGATGAAAAAAATTGACTTCGGAAGTCAAATAAGAAACTACGTATTATATCCATATACATTAGTAAAAGATAATCGAACTAATTATGAAACATCACAATCTGATAAAGTTCTAGATGGTGATATAATGGACATAATAAAATCATTATTAAAGAATAAATAAGGAGAAATATGCAAAAGAAAATCAAGAAAAAACTTATAAGATATTTCTGGGTAGTAATTGGATTACTACTAGTTTCTTTTGCATTCAATTTATTTTTACTGCCTAATGAATTAGCAGCATTTGGAATTAGTGGCTTAGCATTATTATTCTACGACCTATACGGCATAGATATCAGTTTATTTGTGCTAATTAGTAACATAATACTTATAGCACTTTCTTACTTAGTGTTAGATTCAACAACAACTAAAAGAACTATTGTTGGAGCTTTATTATCTCCATTATTTCTTTCTATCACTTTACCTCTTGCCAATAAAATTAACTTAAGTGAAGTAGAATTACTTTTACAAATAGTAATAGCAGGAGTAGTATCAGGTATTGGATATGGACTTATATTCAAACAAGGATATACTTCTGGAGGAACAGATATAATAAATCAGTTAACTAGTCATACTTATAAAATACCTTTAAAAAGCGCAATTATATTAGTGGATGGCCTAATAGTAGTCCTAGGTGGCTTAGTATTTGGAATTGAAAAAATGATCTACTCAGTAGTAGTATTAGTACTAATAAGCACATTCCAAGATAAAACATTAATAGGTATAGGTAAAAACAAATCATTTTATATCTATACTACTAAGTCTAAAAATGTAAAAAGTTACTTGATAAATACTATTAAAAGTGATATAACAATTATCAACGCAACAGGAGGATATTCCTCTAAAAATATGAAAATATTAATGAGTATTATTAATACAAACGAATATTATAAAGTAAAAGAAGGAATTAAATTAATAGATCCTAAAGCATTTATAGTAATAAGTGATACTCACGAGTTAATAAATCAAAACAAACGATTTGAAATAGATTAACAGAAAGGACCATATGGAAGAATTAGATAAATATATTAATACAGAAGACATAATAATTATTGCTTGCTCTGCAGGTCCTGATTCAATGTGTCTATACGATATTATAACTAAAAAATATCCAACAAACAAAATAATAATCGCTCATGTTAATCACAATATTAGAGAAGTGTCAAAAGAAGAAGAAGATTTCTTAAAAGATTATGTTGGATCTAATCATATATTTGAAACAACTACCTTATATGAAAATAATCATAGTGAAGAAAACTTAAGGCTAAAAAGATATCAATTCTTCGATAAACTTGTTGATCAATATAAAGCAACAGTTCTATTGACAGCTCATCATGGAGACGATCTAATAGAAACAATTTTAATGCGATTAACTAGAGGATCAAATTTAAAAGGGTATTCTGGTATAAAACAATATATAAATAAAAATAACCACAAATTATACAGACCACTTCTAAAATGGTCAAAAGATGATATACTAAGATATAATGAAGTAAATAATATTCCATATAAAATAGATGAATCTAATAACGATACTTACTATACAAGAAATAGATATCGACATAATATATTGCCAGCACTTAAAGAAGAAAATAATGATGTTCATTTAAAATTCTATGATTTCTCTAAAGAACTAGAAGAAACAAATGAACTAGTTGAGAATATTACTCAAAAAGAATTTGATAAATATTATAGTAACGAAGAATACAACTTAATAAATTTTAATAACAACCAAAAAATAATTAAAAGAAAAATAATAGAAATGTACTTATCTAAAATATATCAAGATGATATTAAACTAATTGATAAAAATCATCTTAATATAATCTTGAATATGACTAGTAAAAAAGAATATCAACAAGCTCACCTGCCAGCTAATATAATTATTGAAAAAGAATATGACATCTTGAGAATAAAAAAAGAAATAATTGAAGAAAACTATTCAATAGAATTTAGTAATCAAAACAAGTTGCCAAATAATTATGAAATGCTAATAACTAATCAAGATGATTCAAAAAGTAATTATTATCTAAGGCTAAACTCCGAAGAAATAAATAAACCGTTAACTATTAGAAACTATCGCAACGATGACGAAATAGAAATAAAAAACCTAGATGGTCATAAAAAAATCAAAAAAATATTTGCTCACGAAAAAGTGGCAAAAAAAGATCGTTATAAACATCCTGTATTAGTAGATAAAGACAATAATATTCTATGGTTAGCAGGACTAAAAAAGTCAAAATTTGATAAAGAAAAACCAGAAAAGTATGATATAATAATTAAGTACCAAAAATTGGTTGAAGAGAAAGAGAGATAAAATGAAGAAAAACAAAACATTAAAACAATCATTTCCTTATATGATTCTATTAACAGTTATCTTATTAACATTTGTATTTTTTAATTTTAATAATTATACAGTTAATGAATTAACAACAGGAGAATTAATAACAAATATTGAAGAAGAAAAAATTACTGAAATGACTATTATGCCAAATAGTACTGATGCAGTATATTACATAACTGGTAAATTAGAAGGTTATGAAGAAACAGAATCATTTACATCAAAAGTAGTTGAAAATCAATTACATTTAATAACAGCTTATGCTGAAGAAAATGATTTAGAATTATACGAAACTGAAAAAGATCCAGGATCTAATTCAATCTTATTAATAATAGGTAATATTTTACCATTAATATTAATATTAGTAATAACTTATTTCTTGTTTACAAAATTAGCTTCAGGAAATAGTAAATCAATGGATTTTGGTAGATCAAGAGCTAAACTTAGTGAAGATGGTGGATCTACAAAATTTAAAGATGTAGCAGGGTTAAAAGAAGAAAAAGAAGAAGTAGAAGAACTAATCGATTTCTTAAAAAGTCCTAAAAAATTCCAAAAAATGGGAGCAAGAATTCCTAAAGGAGTATTACTAGTTGGTCCTCCAGGAACAGGAAAAACCCTACTAGCTAAAGCAGTTGCTGGAGAAGCAAATGTTCCGTTTTTCTACATAAGTGGTTCTGATTTCGTAGAACTATTCGTAGGAGTAGGAGCATCAAGAGTTAGAGATATGTTCAAACAAGCTAAACAATGTGCGCCTTGTTTAATCTTCATTGATGAAATAGATGCAGTTGGACGCCAAAGAGGAACAGGTCTTGGTGGTGGACATGACGAAAGAGAACAAACATTAAATCAATTATTAACTGAAATGGATGGTTTTGGAGTTAACGAAGGAATCATTATTATTGCAGCAACAAATAGACCAGATGTTCTTGACCCAGCATTATTAAGACCAGGAAGATTCGATCGTCAAGTAACAGTGAGTCTTCCAGATTCAAAAGAAAGAGAAGCAATTCTTCAAGTACATGCTAAAAATAAAATTTTAGCTAAAGAAGTAACTTTAGATAATCTAAGTAAAAGAACTCCTGGATTTAGTGGAGCAGATTTAGAAAACTTACTTAATGAAGCAGCATTACTTACAGTTAGAAGAAATAAAAACTCAATTACAATGGATGAAATAAACGAAGCAACAGACAGAGTTCTTCTAGGACCTGCTAAAACTTCAAGAACAGTAACTGCTAAAGAAAAGAAATTAGTATCTATTCATGAAGCAGGACATGCTGTAATCGGTATAAAAGTAGCTGATGCTAATGAAGTGCATAAAATAACAATAATTCCAAGAGGACAAGCTGGAGGTTACACAATGATGTTACCAAAAGAAGAAAAAATTGGAATCATGACTAAAAACGAATTACTATCAAGTATCGTTGGACTTCTAGGAGGTCGTGTTGCAGAAGAAATGTTCCTAAATGAAATTACTACTGGAGCATCTGATGACTTTAGAAGAGCAACAAACATTGCTAGAAGTATGGTTACTGAATACGGAATGAGTGACTTAGGTCCAATGCAATTAGAACATAAAAGTGAAGGAGTATTCCTTGGTAGAGACTACGCTAAATCAAAAAATTTCTCAGATCAAGTAGCTTTAGAAATTGACAAAGAAGTAAGAAAAATTATCGAAGAATGTTATGAAGAAGCAAAAGATGTATTAAAGAAAAATAAAGACTTAGTAACACTTTTAAGTGATGCATTAATGGAGTATGAAACATTAACAAAAGAGCAAATTGAATCCCTAGTTGAAACAGGATCAATTGAATCTCTAATAGAAACAAATGTTAATGGAAACACTATACTTAAATTAAAAGAAATGGCTAAAGAAAAAGGAATCAAAGGTTATACAAAAATGACTAGAGAAGAATTAGAAGAAGCCTTAAAAGACGAAATAGAATAAGCAAATATCCGCTTATTCTTTTTTTATCTAAATTTAGTATTCATTTAACTAATTAAATATGTTAAAATAGAATATAGACATTAACAGAAAAGGTGGTAACCGATATGGCAAAAATAATATCATTAGTAAATCAAAAAGGAGGAGTAGGAAAAACTACTTC
>CAYJCL010000042.1:314-6058 GCA_964368665.1 uncultured Muribaculaceae bacterium | reverse complement strand
CATATCCTAAAGCTTTGACATAATTAATTGCACCCTCTATATCTAACACACAATCAGTAAAAACTTCATTAACTGCACCAACAGTAACTATTTCATCTCTTTTAATCATGTCAGTCAAAAACCCAGTACCTCTATTGTTAAAAGTTAAAAAAGCTATATTTTTACTAGAATATAATTCTCCTAAGAAATTAACAAACTTATTTTCATAAAAACTTCCGCCTAAACCATGAACATGAACAACAATTTTCTTAACATTTTCATCAGGTTCATATAAAATTCCGTCTAACTCTAAATCATCAAGTGCTTTAATCTTAAGTAATCTTTGCTTCATAATTTCACCTCAAATTTATTATATCAAAAAAACTAACTATTAGTTAGTTTCAATTTCTTTTATAGCTTTAATAACATAAGATCTACTCATCTTAGTATTTTCGCCTTTAGAATCATCTTTCATTAACTTCCTAGCAGCAATATATAATCTTACTAAAGAATATATTACACTTATTAAAGGAACCATTATTAACATTCCAAGTATTCCCCATAAGCTTCCACCTACAGTAACGCCAACTAATACCCATACTCCAGGTAAACCAATAGATTTACCTACAACCTTAGGATATATTAAATTTCCTTCTAATTGTTGTAATACAATTACAAATACAGCAAACCAAACAGCTTGAATAGGACTAATAGTAAATATTAAGAATGCACCTACTGCTCCACCTATTAAACCACCCACTATAGGTATCAAAGATAAAACACCAAGTAAAGCACTTATAGTACCAGCATAAGGGAATCTAAAAATCATCATTCCTATAAAACATAATATACCAAGTATCACAGCTTCAGTAGCTTGTCCTACTAAAAACTTAGAAAAAGACTTATTAGTTAACTCAGCAATATATTCACTAATAAAATAATTTTTTAAATTGAGCTAATAAAGTTTCCTTAGAAATTAAAATATATATAGCAAATATAATTCCTAAAATAAAATTAGTTATTCCACCTACTAATCCAATCAAAAATCCTAAAGCACTACCAAAAGCAGCACCAAAATTACTTGAGATATAACTAATTCCACTATTAGCTAAATCTTCAATATCAAATGATAATCCATTCATTACTTCTTCAATATCTCCACTACTTAAATTTAACCCATTTCTAAGCCATGCTTCTATCTCAGGTATATAACTAGATAATGCCTCACCTACTAAAACAAATGCATTAACTAGTTGAGGTACTACTAATATTGTAAGTCCTACAACTATAGAAACAACAATAAAAAATGATAAGATTAAAGATATACTTCTCTCAACTTTTTTATTCCTATTCTTAGTCTTATTAAATAACTTCTTTTCAAAAAAACTCATTGGTAAATTAAGAATAAAAGCTAACACCAATCCTAATACTATCGGTAATAAAACACTAAATAGTCCTCCAAAAAAACTACCAACAGTACTTAAATTTTGTAAACCCCAATTAAATAAAATTGCAACAATAACTAAAACAAAAATTTGTTTAACTAAACACTTATTATCTTTCATAAATACCTCACTTATTATATATATTATATATTAAAATATAATAATTAACAATAAAAAAACCAACTATTTAGTTAGTTCCTTTAAACTGTTGATAATATCCATATTATCAACAACTATAAAATTATCATTTAAAACAATTTCATTATTATTAATACTTACTATATCACTAAGCAATATACTAAAATAAACATCCTTTTCTTCATTATAACTTACTCCTCTAGATACTCTTAAGTCTTCACCAACTTGATTAAAATTATCTAAAAATAATAATCTCTTATTGGTAACAGCAACGCTTGTCTCTTTAGATCTCTCACCTTGCTTAATTAAAACATTATCAAGTACAATAACCACACTTTCATTGTCTTCTAAATTAAAATTATACATAGTACCTCCTTATACAATTTTTAACTTTCTTCTAAAGAATTTAATTCCTTCAACAAGTATTAATGGAACAAAAGATAATACTCCAACTATCAACCATTCACTACCAGTTAATGGTACTACACTAAAGAAATTAGATATTGGTTCAATAAATATAATCGGCACTAATAACATTGTAGAACAAAACATTGCTAAATATAAATACTTATTTATAGGATGTTTCTTAGAAAATACAGATATAGTACTAGAATGTTGATTTAAAGAATGAACTATTTGCGATAAACTAAGTACTAAAAAAGTCATAGTAACAGCAGTTTCATAACTATTACTCATCCCTACACTATAAGCAATCAAAGATAATATACATATTATTATTCCATAAAATACTACTCTAGATATTAAACCACTTTCAAATAAACTACCTTTTTTAACAGGTTTATGATTCATTATATTAGCACTAGCAGGATCTACTCCCAAAGCTAAAGCAGGTAATGTATCAGTAACTAAGTTAACAAATAAAATATGAACTGCAAATATAGGAGTAGCCCAGTTAAATATCGTAGCTATTAAAATAATTAATACCTCAGATATATTACCAGCTAGTAAAAACTGAATAACTTTTTGAATATTTCTAAATACTCTTCTACCTTCCCTAATAGCAATTTCAATTGTAGTAAAATTATCATCAAGTAAAATCATATCTGCAATATTTTTAGAAACATCAGTACCACTACCCATAGCAACACCAATATCAGCAGTTTTTAAAGCAGGCGAGTCATTAACTCCATCCCCCGTCATTGCAACTATTTCCCCATTAGATCTTAAAGCATTAACTATATCTAACTTATCTTCAGGACTTACTCTTGCAAACACAGTAACTTTTTTAACTTTTTCTTTTAATTCATCCTTAGATAATTTCTTTAACTCTTCTCCAGTCAAAGCAATATTACCATCTTTATAAATATTTAACTCCTTAGCAATACTAATAGCAGTATCCACATGATCACCAGTAATCATAATTACTTTAATTCCGGCACTATGACAAGTCTTAATTGCATCCTTAACTTCAACTCTAGGAGGATCAATCATTCCAGCAATACCTGTAAATACTAAATCATACTCTTCATTCTTACTAGACTTTTTATCTAATTCTTTATAAGCAAAACCTAATAGTCTTAAAGCTTGACTAGATAAATAAGAACTAGTAGTTAATATCTTCTCTCTATCTTCCTTAGTTAATTTCTTAACTTTATCATTAATTAGTACATGAGTACATAACTCTAGTAACTCTTCTAAAGCTCCCTTAACATAAACAACATACTTATCATTGATCTTATGAACAGTAGACATTCTCTTACGATCACTATCAAAAGGATTTTCACTTACTATTGGATATTTACCTCTTACATCATCTATATTAAATCCTTGCTTATTAGCAAACTCTAACAAAGCTATCTCCGTAGGATCTCCAGTAGTTAAAGAAGCATTATTACAAAGTATACAAGTATTTATAAACTCTTCACTTATACTACTAGAAATATCACTCTTAATATCATAAAAATCATCATAAGTTAATACTTTAGTAACAGTCATTTTATTTTGAGTTAATGTTCCTGTTTTATCAGTACATATAACACTAGCACTTCCTAAAGTTTCAACAGCAGGAAGTTTCTTAACTAAAGCGTTCTTCTTAGACATTCTTTGAACACCTAAAGCCATAACTATAGTTGTTGTAGCTGGTAATCCCTCAGGGATTACAGATATAGCTAAAGATATAGCAATAACTAATAATGTAGAAAAATCTCTTCCATATAATAAACCTATAATTAAAATTAAAATGCTTACTAAAATCCCAACTATACTAAGTACATGACCAACAAAATTTAGTTTTTGTCTTAAAGGAGATACTAAATCATCATCACTATCTAACATGCTAGCAATCTTACCTACCTCAGTATTCATTCCAGTACTTACTACTACTCCAATACCAGTTCCATAAGTAACAATACTAGATGAATAAGCCATATTAACTCTATCTCCAAGAACAATATTTTCATCAAGTATTAACTCATCATTCTTCTTAACTGGTAAACTCTCACCAGTTAAAGCAGATTCATCAGTAGTTAAATGATTACTCTCAAATAATCTCATATCTGCAGGAACAATACTTCCTGCTTCTAAATATACTATATCTCCTGTAACTAACTCACTAGCAAGTATTACTTGTTTTTTCCCATCTCTAAGAACTACAGTTTGAGGAGCATTCATCTTTTGTAAAGCCATAATAGCATCATTAGCTTTCTTCTCTTGAATAACACTTATCAAAGTATTAATAACTACAATAACTAATATTATTATCCCTTCAGTACTATGACCCAATATAAAAGATAATAATGATGCTACAAGAAGTATTAATATCATCTTATCTTTTAACTGTTCTAAAATCATATCAAATACAGTTATTGGAGGTTTACCCTTAATCTCATTTTTACCCAATACTTCCAATCTCTTTAAAGCTTCACTCTTAGTTAAACCTTCACTACTAGTATTAAAATCTTTAAAAGCAGTATCTATATCTTTATCAAAATAATTCTTCATAAATCCTCAATTCTAATTAAATTATACCATATTTATTATTCTAAGTAATTAAAATAATAGTATTCAAAAACTAACTATTCTAGTTAGTTAAATTATAAAACAGAATCAATTGCACTCTTAATAACGTTAACAGAGTTATCATATTTATCTTTTTCTATATCAGTTAAAGATAGCGATGGAATACTTCTAACACCAGTATTATTTAGAACAGCCGGCCTTCCAATATATACATCATTAGAAGCGTCATAGCAAGATACAGTTATCATGCTATTTTCATTATCTAAAATAGCATTTGTAATTTTAACAAGACACGAACCTATACCATAACAAGTAGATCCTTTTCTTTTAATTATCTCAGCAGCAGCATTTCTAACATCTTCTTCTATTTTAGATAATTCTTCAAAACTTATTTAATCAGTTATAGGTTGAGTACCTATACTTGCACAACTAAAATGTGCAAACTCAGAATCACCATGTTCTCCTATTATATGAGCATGAACATTCTTAGTATTTAATCTCAACTTATCTCCAATTAAATATCTTAGTCTTGATGTATCTAAGCTAGTTCCAGAGCCAATAACTCTAGAAGCAGGAAAATTAGAATACTTATATGTTAAATGAGTCATAACATCCAAAGGGTTAGTAGCGATCAAAAATATACCCTCAAACCCACTTCCAACAACATCAAATATTATTTTTTTAAATATTTTACTATTCTTTTCAATTAAATTCATTCTAGTCTCACCAACCTCTTGGTTAGCACCGGCTGCAATAACAACAATTGTAGCATCGCTACAATCATCATAATTACCAGCTTTAATTTTAAAAGAACCAGGAGAAAATGCCAAGCAATGATTCAAATCCATTGCTTCACCAATTATTTTTTCTTTATCCAAATCTATAAGGACTAACTCTTCAATATTTGTCTTTTGATTAACAAGCGCAAAAGCATAACTCATTCCAACATTTCCACATCCTATTAATACAACTTTATTCATAATGCACCATCCTTCTAAAATAAATATATCACAATAAAACCAAGTATTACAACACTATATAAATTTTTACACCATTTTTAACAAAATAACAATTAAAAAGAAACTATTTCTAGTTAGCTTTTATTACAAAATAAATACTAAATACACATATTAGCATCTTAATGTAATCTCATCATTTTACTTGAGAATTTTTATCCTCATCACATTGAAAACCATTATTAAA
>CAYJCL010000042.1:0-304 GCA_964368665.1 uncultured Muribaculaceae bacterium | reverse complement strand
TTATCTTGCAATTCATTATACGCAGCAACACTTCCTTCATCTATACCGTTTTTAATAAAATCTCTTTCGAATAATCTAATAGTCATAGCAATATGTAATAGCTCCACACCATATATATTAGAAGTTAATTCTTCATAAATTGATTTCAATTCAATATTATCATTTTCTTCCAAATAGTTTCTTAAAGCTCCAGTATAACCAAGTGCCTCAGTAACTTCAGAAATAGGTTTTAATGTAGCAGACAATGCAGTTAATAATCCTATTTGATCAAAAGTCAAAAATCCATTTTCAGTATTAAATATAT
>CAYJCL010000041.1:0-6182 GCA_964368665.1 uncultured Muribaculaceae bacterium | reverse complement strand
AAAACCCACCTCTAAAATAATTATACAATATAAAAAAGAGTATTACTACCCTCTATTTCTTGCTTCATCATAAGATTCATCAAATGAATTAACTTTATATTGACTTATTCTATTACTAAAATCACTACTTAGTAATTCAACAAATAAACTACTATATCCTCCTTGAAGTAATATCTCATTAGCATGCTTACTAGCTAAATCATCATTAACTAAAGGAATAAATGTTTCTAAAGACATATTTATATTAATATCTTCTCGATCAAATACTTCGTCAAACATTAACTCTAAAGTAAAAATAAACTTATCATAATCATTATCACAAGACTGATCATAAAATTTTAATAGCTTAGCACCTTTAATATTATATGATGCTAAAGTAGCCAAATAAGCTTTAGCATTTATTTCCTTAGAAACTTTAACTAACAAATAATAAGCTTGAGGATTATTCAAACTTACTCTATATACTAATTCATTAACACTATTATCATTCGTCATATTTTTCACTCTTTCTTATATTAACTTCTAAATCATTAACTATACTCTTAATTAATTTCAAATACCTTTCTTCTCCATTAATTAAAGATTCATTATTAACTAATTGCAACTCATCTATACTACTTTCAATAAATAAAACAGGTTTATCTAAACTTAAATTAAGTTCTACTAATTCCCTACTAAATACTTCTTCTTTTAATAACCCTATTGTATAAGCTAACTTACTATAGTCCTTGCCACATCCATAAACAAAAAACTTATATAAATTAATTCCTACAATATTATAAGATACTAATAAGTCAATAACACTAGCATCTTTAAAAATAATCATTAAATCATTTAATACATTATTATCTTCAATACCATCAAGTAACACTCTATAATTATTCATATTATCACCACAAGTTTATTATAATACATATAAAAAATAAGTCAATGAAGACTTATTTAGTATCATCCAAGAAAATTAACAGTGGCATAATTTAAATGCTCATCATTAAATGCTACAAAATCACTAGGGCCACTTTTTCCATGAAAATTAATTACCACTCCACTAGAAGCACCAATAGCATTCTTGTAATGTGTAACACTGCTAGGAATATCAACTACAGGATCAGAAACACTACCCAAAGCAGAATTACCTAATATTTCAACACCATCATTTATAACAAGATTTGAAATAGTAGAACCACTACCAAAAGCATAATTACCTATTTCATTGACAGTTCCAGGAATTTCCAAAGAAGTGATGCGATGATTTTCAAATGCAAAATCACCAATACTTTGTAACGAGTCGGGAAGACTAACACTCGTAACACCAGCCTCATCAAATAAATAAGCAGGAACAGTAGTCCAACCTTCAGGAATAATTAAATGTCCTAAGTTATTGCCTGAAAATGCGTTTAGATTTGAGTCATAAGTACCTTCGTATTCTAAGCCAATTGAACCAAATTCAACTTTAGAAATACCAGAATTGATAAAAGTCGATTGAAAGATAGTAGTAAGACCATCACCAAGAACAAGAGAATCAATTATAATATTCATAAAAGCTCCACCACCAATATAAGTTACATTTTCTAAATTAAGTTCATTAAAAGTAACACCACTTTGATAAAAAGCATAATTACCAATAGTGTGAAGACTAGAAGGAATGTTGATACTATTAAGATCATTAGCAGAAAAAACTTCATTACCTATTTCTTCTAGTGTTTCTGGTAAAACAAAACTATGAAAATAAGGAGGACTATGAAAACCAGCTGCAGAATGATCAGCCAAAGTAATCACAGGATTATCATTAATCTCACACGGAATCACTACATCTCTAGGGGCATTATCTGCTACATTAGTAATTGTAACTTCATTTTTAGTAGTAGTATAAGTAAAATAACTATCGTCTGTTGGAGTTATTCCCTTATTAGCATAATCATTAAGGCATCTTTGCAAAGGAGTCATAACAATAAAATAAACAGTACAATCATCATTACCAGCAAAATTAAGATTTAACTTTCTATTAATTGCATCCCAAGTACCTGTTGTTCCATTAACACATTCTACTCTAGAGTATTCATATTCAGAACCAGTTGCAGGAAATTTACTAACTTCTTCCTCCCCTTGCATAACAGTAATATTAATTGGAGCTTTAACATTTCCATTAACTACTATTGAAGAATAATTAACATCATAATAAGCAAAAGAGATTCCTAGAATAGTTAATCCTATTAAACCAAGTAAAGAAAATACTAAATGTTTTTTAGTATATTTTCTTTTACTTCTTTTAAGTTCTTTTTCAGGATTAAATCTCTTCATATAACCTCTACTATATAAATAGTATAATATAAAAAAACAAGTCATACAAGACTTATTTCATATTAATATACATAGCATCTCCAAAAGAGAAAAATCTATATTTATGATCTATTGCATATTTATATGCATTTAATATATATTCTCTACTAGATAAAGCACTAACTAACATTAATAAAGTACTCTTAGGTAAATGAAAATTAGTAATTAACTCATCTACAGCTTTAAACTCATATCCAGGATATATAAATATATCAGTATTCTCTTCACACTCAACAAATTTACCATACTTAGTCATTATTGATTCTAAAGTTCTTAAACTAGTAGTACCTACAGCAATTATTTTAGATCCACTATTATGAGCTTCATTTAATTCATTAGCTACTTCACTACTCATCTTATACCATTCACTATGCATCTTATGATTACTTACATCATCAACCTCTACAGGTCTAAAAGTACCTAATCCTACATGTAATGTAACATATAATATCTTAACACCTTTATCTCTAATCTTAGATAATAACTCATCAGTAAAGTGTAACCCCGCAGTCGGAGCTGCAGCACTACCTACTTCCTTAGCATAAACAGTTTGATATCTATCTTTATCATTTAACTTCTCATGAATATAAGGAGGCAAAGGCATAGAACCCAATCTATCTAAAATTTCATTAAATATACCAACATACTTAAACTTTACATGAGTAATACCTTCATCATACTTAGATATTACTTCACAGACTAATTCATCATCAAAAGATATCTTAGTGCCAATATTAAGTCTCTTTTGAGGTTTAGCTAAACACTCCCATATATCACCTTCAAGATTCTTAAGAAGTAATATTTCTATAACAGCTCCAGTTTCACTCTTAACACCTATAAGTCTTGCAGGCAAGACTTTAGTATTATTTAAAACTAAACAATCACCACTATTTAAATAATTAACTATATTACTAAATACATTCTCTTCTAATTCACCATTATATTTATTCATACATAGTAATTTAGATTCACTTCTATTAAGTAATGGTGTTTGAGCAATTAACTCATCAGGTAATTCATAATTATAATCATTTGTATTCATTAAAATCACATCCATAAGTATTATATAAAAAAATCACTATAAAATCTATAGTGATTAAATTAAAATGAAAAACATATATTTTTAAAATTTAATTTTGACACACTTAACTGGTAAAGCACGCTACGTGCTGCTTTAGGGAACTTTCACGTTACTTATTCAGTGGGGAACGCACTTTAAAAAAGAACCTTCATTCGTTTTTTTGCTACTGCACAACCACACTCACAGAGCGGGTCGAAATATGAGTGTTCCCAAATCCATTGTCGTAGTAGAAATACCAAACACCAGAACCACTGCCAAAGCTAGAAGACCCGCCTCGCAGGAACCAGGAATTCGACGAATAGACGAAACGTGCATTATCAGAAGTCCAGTTGGACATACGTGATTCCAATGGATTTAATTCTACTGTTGCATCTCCATATAAACCTCTTGTATAATCTGAATAGCTTGATCCATTTCTATACGAATCAAAATATTTTGATTCAGGGGTTGATGTGAATCCAGCAGATGATGAATAGAAGTTCCCGCTACTATCTTGCATATTTCCCATTACACTTTCATTTCTTCCTCCAGCCATGTCATATATTCCTGTTATATTATGCGTTGTACTTGCTTTAATTCCATTTGCTGTTTCCCATCTATTTGTTGTTGGGCATATACTTATTCCAGATACTGATACATTTTGTGATACATCAATTCCTCCACATCCCGTTACAATATCCATTCCATTTGATTGAGAAAAATAATTATTGTTCGCTATTTTTACTGAACATGTTACATCATCTTCACATATTCCATATTTTGATTGGGATAGATATGCTACTGCTCCCCATTCTGTATTTTTAATCATATGAACATCTGTAGTTGCATCCATTGAGTAAGTTTCCATTGCATTATTTATTTTATCAAACATAGTACCTACATTTGTATAATGTACTGAATTAACATTTGGTTTTATTATATATTTTACATTAGAAGTAGTCTCTGATTCTCCATCATTAAACCCCATTTCAAACTTTCCTACCCAAAGACCAGCAAGTTCCTCTCCACCAAAAGTAAACGCCGGATGAACTATTACATCATTATTTTCCAAGTTTGTATTAACTTTGCTTTTTGGAACAAAGTTTATCTCTATTGATTCCTGAGCATTTACTATTGATGATTTCTTATATTCGTATCTTGGTATCCATACATACATCTGATCTATTGCACTCATCGGAATAACAGTTCCTGCAGAAGCAGTCAAATAAGTATTATTATTTACAACCACCGCATTCGCCCATTCACTAAAATTATAAGCATAATATTCAGAGTTTTCATCTGCAACTTTTACAGTTCCATTATCATCAATAGTTACAGCAACCATTTTAGAATCAAATACTGGTGATTCTAAATCATCTGGATTCATATCAGCAAAATAAGCCACACAATCATCATTTGATGTAAAATTCAAATTTAAAGTCCAAGTAGATGCATTCCAATTACCAGTAGTTCCATTAACACAACTTAATCTTTCAAATCCATAACCACTACTCTTGGCAGGAAACTCGCTAACTTCTTCTTCACCTTGCATAACAGTTAAATTAATAGGTGCTTTAACATCTCCATTAACTACTACAGAAGTATAATTAACATCATAATAAGCAAAAGAGATTCCTAAAATAGTCAATCCTATTAAACCAAGTAAAGAAAATACTAAGTGTTTTTTAGTATATTTTCTTTTACTTTTTTTAAGTTCTTTTTCAGGATTAAACTTTTTCATAAAACCTCTACTATATAAATAGTATAATATAAAAAAATAAGTCAATCAAGACTTATTTTTAACTTTTAAATAAATATAAAAACCTATAGATACAATTAATAAAGCTAAATAAGCACCCTCATATATTGATACTAAGTTAATTAGTATTGAACTAACAATACCTATTGATAATGAATATATAAAAGTATTTCTTATCTTAACAGGACTATAAATAGGTATTGTAGCTATAAATACACTTACAAATAATAAAGAACTATTTATAAAATTAAATAATAATTCATTAATACTCATAAAAGGTATAAAACATAAACTAGTAATTAAATAACTAATTAGTATTATTAAAGGTATCTTCCACTTATAAATACTTATAGAAGTTAAATAAATATAAGCTATTGGAATATATACTAATAAAGTATTACCTATTCCACCAAATGCATTACCAAATATCATATTAGATACATTATATTCTACAGAATTATTAATTTCAAAATCATTAAAATAAGTATAATCACCAAGTATTATAAGACTTAAGACAACTAACAATTTAACTACTACTACCATATTAATAGTTTTTAGATACTTAATTAATATTAAACCTATACTAAGTATTATAAAATATATAAAAATATTAATACCTATTGGAACACATAAAGAAGTTAATAAAGCTATATAAGGTACAAAAGGTTTCTTGATGAAAGTTTTATTATATATATAACTTAATAATAATGATCCAAAGATTATTATTATTGGTTTAAATATATATAAAATATTATTATCATAATTTAAATATATAAATAAACCATTCTTATATAAGCCGTATATAATTAAAGGAATTAAAGCAATAAAATAATGTAAATTTATTTTATTAATAGAATTATCACTACGCATTATTCCCCTCCTTTAGTATTAACTTGTTTAGTAGGACAATAATATCTACATAAACCACAATTCATACATTTTTTAAAAGGACATACATCATAACATTTCCCACATTTAATACATTCATCACTAATATTTTCATCATTAGATATGATATTGATA
>CAYJCL010000040.1:4069-6457 GCA_964368665.1 uncultured Muribaculaceae bacterium | reverse complement strand
GGTAAAGAAGGATTAAAAATAGTAGTTGATTTAAAATCAACTGCAGATAAAAATCTAGTACTAGCATACTTATTAAAAAATACGGATTTACAAATATCTTATAACTTCAATGTAGTAGCAGTAGTTAACAGAAGACCAAAACAATTAGGAATATTACCAATCCTTGATGCCTATGTAGCACATCAAAAAGAAGTAATAACAAGAAGAACAAAGTTTGATTTAGCATTTGCTAAAAAAGAATTCCATATAACAGAAGGACTAGTAAAAGCCCTAGGAATATTAGACGAAGTAATAAAAGTAATTAGAGCATCAAAAAACAGAAGTGATGCAGAAAATAACTTAGTAATAAAACTAGACTTTACAGAAGAACAATCAAAAGCTATCGTAGCATTACA
Source organism: uncultured Muribaculaceae bacterium (assembly GCA_964368665.1). GTDB lineage: Bacteria > Bacillota_I > Bacilli_A > RF39 > UBA660 > CAYJCL01. Next base: position 6,062 of record CAYJCL010000040.1, on the reverse strand, counting down.
ACTATATAGATTAACTAATACAGATGTTGAAGAACTATTAAAAAGACTAGAAGATTTAAAGAAAATAATTGAATTTTTAACTAATATCTTAGAAGATGAAAATATTTTAAATAAAGTATTAAAAGATGAATTAAAAGCTATCAAAAAAGAATTTGCTGATGATCGTAGAAGTATAATAAAAGAAGAAATTACAGAATTAAAAATAGATATCAAAGAAATGATCCCTAAAGAAAATACAATCGTCATAGTAACTAACGAAGGCTATATAAAAAGAGTAAACCTAAAATCATATTCAAGTAGTAATGGAGAAGAAACAACTCTAAAACCTGGTGACTATGTAACAGGACTTTACCAAGTAAATACACTAAATACAGTATTGTTATTTACTAATCAAGGAAGATATATCTATCTACCAGTTCATATTATAAACGATACAAAATACAAAGAAATAGGAAAACATATAAATAATTATGTTATGTTAAGTGATAACGAATCTATAATATCTAGTGTTATTTATCAACCAAATAAGCATTTAACACTAACTACTAAAAATGGACTAATTAAAAGAACACTAATAAATGATTATGAAGTACAAAGATACTCAAAACCATTAACAGCTATGAAATTAAAAGATAATGACGAACTAATTAATGTATCACTAAGTACTAATGAAACAATTATTGCAACTAAAAATGGATATTACTTATATTTAAATACAAATGAAATCCCAATCGTTGGAGCAAAAGCAGCAGGAGTAAAAGGTATTAACTTAAAAGATGACGAAGTAATTAACGCAGTAAGTAATCAAGATTCAGAATATTTATTAGTAGTAACTAATCATAAAACAGCAAAAAGAATCAAAATATCAGAACTTACTAAATCATCAAGAGCAAAAAAAGGTTCTACACTAATTAAAAAAGTAAAAACAACTAATTATGAAATAACAAATATATTACTAAGCAAAACAAAAGAAATACTAGGTATTAAAATTAAAGATGAACATCAAACAATTAAAACAACAGAAATATCAATCATGGATACAGTATCAACAGGTTCTACAATATCAAAACAACCAATAGATGAATCATATTTAGTACAAGAACTAAACAAATTCGAAGAAAAAGAAGAAGTTATAGAAACAAATCAAGAACCACAAGAAATGACAATAGATGACTTTATAGATGATTTTAAAATTTAAGCAATTATTATAACTATTATTCATATTATTAAATAGGTGGTAAATATGGATAAAAGAGAAGAATTTAAACAATTTGCCAGGTCAAGACCCGAATTATCCAATATGGTTAATAAGGGTGAAACGACCTGGCAAAAACTTTATGAGACATATGATATATATGGCCCAGATAACGAAGTCTGGAAAAATAATCCAAAAGAAAAAACAAGTATTACTAACTTCATGAAGAATATCAATATGGATTCAATACAAGGTCATATAAATAATGCTCAAAAAGCATTAGGTATTATAGGAGAATTTACTAATAAAGGATCTACTAATTTAAATAATATTACAAAAGGTCCAGATGCTCCAAGACCATTAGGAAAGTTTTTTGGTGACTAATGGATCAAGAACTGTTAAATAAAATAAAACAAAAACCTAAGTATTATGATTATCTAAAAGAAAATACAGATCTAATTAAAAACTTCAATAGATATAAAATAGATTTCAAAACCTATGAAAACTTTTTAAAAGATAAATATAAACTAAGAATAACAGATAAAATATCAAATACTATTGATAATATTGATTTAGTAGCAAATATCATCAACTCAATAAAATAACTTTACATAAAATAATAAAATCTTTACATAATAATTAAAAATAATATTGCAACTAAAAAAATAATACTATATAATTATTATAGTAAAGGAGAATAGAAATGAAAAAACAAATGAAAAATAAATCGAAAGGGTTCACATTAGTAGAATTACTTATAGTTGTAGTTATCTTAGCTTTAGTAGCGACAGCTGCAGC
>CAYJCL010000040.1:0-3969 GCA_964368665.1 uncultured Muribaculaceae bacterium | reverse complement strand
TATAATTTATTTAGGTGATTAAAATGATTATAGGAAGTCATGTGTCCTTTGGACCAAAACAATTATTAAGTAGTGTAGAAGAAGCACTAAGTTATGGAGCAAATACATTTATGTTTTACACAGGAGCTCCACAAAATACAATTAGAAAAGAATTAAATGCTAATTACTTATTAGAAGCCCAGTCTTTAATGAAAGATAAAATAGATATTAATAACATTATCTGTCATGCTCCATACATAATAAATTTAGCAAATAAAAAAGATCCAGCTAAATGGGACTTTAGCATTAACTTTTTAATCAACGAAATTAAAAGATGTGAAATGCTAGGAGTAACTAAAATAGTAGTTCATCCAGGTAATGCCGTTGGCATTACAAAAGAAGAAGGTCTAAATAATATTATTGATGCTCTAAATATTATAATTCCAGCTAGTAATTTAGTTACAATATTAATTGAAACAATGGCAGGTAAAGGCACAGAATGTGCTTCTAACTTAGAAGAACTTAGTACAATAGTTAAAGGTGTAAAAAGTACTAACATAGGAGTATGTCTAGATACATGCCATTTAAATGACTCGGGTTATGACATGAGTAATTTCGATGAATTTTTAAATACATATCAAACATATCTACCACTAGATACTATTAAGTGTATCCATATAAATGATTCTAAAAATAAACTAGGAGATAAAAAAGATCGTCATGAAAACTTCGGATTTGGTAATCTAGGATTCGATTCATTAATCAATATTATTTATCATGAATCACTAAAAGAAGTTCCTAAAATATTAGAAACGCCTTATATAGGAAATCATGATGGAGATTCAGAACGTATCTATCCACCATATAAATTTGAAATAGAAATGATCAAAAATAAAGTTTTTGATCCAGAACTATTAAATAAAATTAGAGACTATTATAGAAAATGACTATACTTAGCAGAAAACTCTAAAATTAATTTTTGAATCTTCACAAAATTCTCTTCGGAGAATTTTTCTTTGCATCTATCCATATCTACTTGACCTCTATTTTGTAATATAAATTGCCAATTCTTCTTCAAAAACTCATGAGTAAAAGATAATTCGTCTTCACTCAAAGTAATAGAATGTTTCCTAGCAAACTCATCAACCTGTTCTAAACTTAACTTATTCATAAATCTTTCAATTAACATATACATATAATCACCTATATTATTGTATGTTTTATTAATAATTAATAATACTAATAATGGTGATTATATGAAAAAAAATTCATTTTATATCAATATTACAATAATAATTATAACTACACTAATAATATCATTAAGAATATACAATTTAAAAGTTACAAATTCTGAATATTACCAAGAACAATACTTAATCGTAACTGATAATATTATAGAAGGATCTACTGCTCCTAGAGGTAGAATCCTAGACATAAATCATAACGTATTAGTAGATAATGAAGAGATAAATACCATAACCTTCAGACTACTAGATGATATAGATCCAATAAACTCAGCATTAGAGCTAATAAATCTTATTGATATTACAGAAGCATCAAGTGAAGAAGAACTAATAAATTATTACTTAGATACTAATAATCCGTATATAAAACTAACTGAAGAAGAAATAAAAAAATATCAAGAAAAGATATTAACTAAAGAGGATATAATACTGTTACAAACTAGTAGAATTACAGAAGAAGATTTAAGCTATGATTTAGAAATGAATATAGCTATAAACTTATATTACCAAATGGTATCAGGATTTAATTACGATACCAAAATACTTAAGAACGATGTCACTAATGAAGAATGTGCTAAAGTAATTGAAAGTAATATAAGTGGAATACTATGTGAGAAAACTTACAAAAGAGTAGTAGTGGAAAATGCAATATCAAGTATTTATGGAACTACCGGAAACATAACAAACGAAAATAAAGATTACTATCTAGAACTGGGCTATGATTTAGATGATACAGTAGGTTTAAGTTATTTAGAATATCAATATGATGAATACTTAAAAGGTATTAAAACAAAATACCAAGTAAACAAAGATAACTCTCTAACTATTTATGAAGAAGGATCAAAAGGTAATGACCTAGTATTATCTATCGACATTAACTTAGTAAATGATATTAATAAAATATTAGAAGAAAACTTACTTTTAAGTAAAGAATTAAAAAAAACAGAATATTTCAATAACACATATGTAATTGTTAGTGATCCAAATACTGGAGCAATATTATCTATGAATGGATTACAAATTCTAGACGACAATAAAAATATAATATTTCAAGATATAACATCTACAGTTCTAACTAACTCATTTACAGCAGGATCAGTAATCAAAGGAGCATCCATGAGTGTAGGATATCAAAATAACATAATACCTGATCAAGAAATAAATGATAGTTGTGTAAAACTATATCTAGTACCAGAAAAATGTTCATTCAAACCTTTAGGATACCTAAACGACATCGAAGCATTAAAAATGTCATCAAACTACTATCAATTTTTACTAGCCATTGCTCTAACTAATCAAGAATATAAATATAATATGGATTTAAATGCTACAGAAGAACACTTTAATACTTACAGAAATACATTTAAAAATTTTGGATTAGGTACTACTACTGGAATAGATTTGCCAAACGAAACAACCGGTATCAAAGGAACACATATAGCAGATGACTTATATTTAAACTTAACTATCGGGCAATATGATACCTACACAGCTCTAGGATTAACTCAATATATAAATACAATTGCTAATAATGGTGCAAGGTTAGAATTACAACTAATGGATTCAATAATAAATAATCAAGAAGTAATCATAGAAAATGATTTAAAAATAATGAACACAATTACAAATTCAAATTTCACTAGAATAAAAGAAGGTTTATATGAAGTAGTAAATAATGGTACAGGTAGAGGTTATACAAACACTAAATATTTCCCAGCAGGAAAAACAGGTACAAGTGAAACATACTATGATAAAGATACTACAACTATTACCCAAGTATACTCCATGTTTGCTCCATTAAATGATCCAAAATATTCAATAACAGTAATCACTCCACACATATCATATAATACAGAAATAGAGAATGATACCTATATAGCACCAATAAATAGATATATTTCTAACCAAGTTAGTGAATTAGTATTTGATAAATACTGAAATCTTTGATATAATACCTTTGTATTAAAAAAGGAGGGCGAAATCATGGCTAAAACTTTAAATAGAAATCAAGTACCACTAGCTTGTACTGAATGTTCTGAAATTAACTATACAACAAGTAAAAACAAAAAAAATAATCCTGAAAGATTAGAAGTAAAAAAACATTGTCCTAAATGTAATAAACATACTAATCATAAAGAAAAAAAATAATAGGAGTTAAATATGAACATAAATATTAACGATATAAAAAACGGAATGACTGTAATTCTTGATGGAAACTTATGTTTAATTCAAGAATTTCAACATGTTAAACCAGGTAAAGGTCCTGCGTTTGTAAGAATTAAAACTAAAAACTTAAAAACAGGATCAATAGTAGAAGATACATATAATACAAATATCAAAGTAGAAAAAGCTCATATCGATAAAATGCCAATGCAATATCTTTATAATACAGGAGATGCATATGTATTTATGAATATGGACGATTATAATCAAATTGAAGTCCCTTCTGCTAAATTAGCAGACGAAGCAAAATACTTAAAAGAAAACCTAGAGATTCAAATTGATTTCTATAATGGAGATATTATTGGTATCACATTACCTGAAAAAATTGAATTTGAAGTAACTGAAACTTCAGACGCAACAAAAGGTAATACAGCAAATAATGCACAAAAAGATGCTACTATCGAAACTGGTCATGTTATTAAAGTTCCATTATTTATTAAAACTGGAGAAAAAATTATCATTTCAACAAAAGATGGTAAATATAACAGTAGAGCATAAATCATTGTAAATACAATGATTTTTT
>CAYJCL010000039.1:4585-6480 GCA_964368665.1 uncultured Muribaculaceae bacterium | reverse complement strand
AATTGTTCTTCATCTTGGAAGAAGATAACATAATTACTTGATACAAACATTGCATCAATATTTCCGTTATATAAATCTTCTAACATTTTGTAGTAATCATCATATTGAATAACTTCGTTAGTTAGTTCTTCGTTTTTGTATAATTCGTTAGCTAGTTGATATCCTTCGATATCGTCTTTATTGCTTATTTTACCAATAACTGAGTTTTTATCAAACTCGGTATCGTTTAATGCTATTAAGTTTGTTTGATATGTTATATATTCTTTGTTTAGCCCTGTAATACCATCTAGAATCATATCTAGTCCGTATGATCCAACGATGAATATAGCTATAAATAATATCGAAAAGAAGTTAAGTAAGAAATATCTTAATTTCTTTTTGAGGATAATAGCTACTGGTGTAGCTATTATAAATATTATCCAATAGATCCAAAAGAATATTAGTGCTCCAATTCTAATTGGAGTTTCAATGCCTGATAGACCTAATATATTTATAGTAAAGAAGATTAATGCTGCTAGATATAATATTGAGTTTAATATAAATAGAGCTGTTTTAAACTTACTTTTTTTTCTTAACTTTTTAAAAAGTACTTTCATGTTACCACCTTTTTTCTTATTAATTATAATATATTTATTAATTTAATACAATTAGTTATAACGTTAGTATGTAAACTTATGTTATACTATATTTAACATATGAGGAGTATTATGAATAAGAAGTTTAGATTTTTTTGTGAATATTTTTGGATATTTTATATAGCATCTATATTTGGAGTTATAGTTGAGATGATATGGTGTTATATTAGGTTTTCAAAGTTTGATAGTAGGAGTGCTTTAATACTAGAAACAATAAATCCAATATATGGAATTATGGCTTTGTTATTAACTTTTCTTTTATATAAATTAAGAAATAAGAATATTATTTTATTATTTTTTGTTGCTGCTATTGGTGGTAGTTTGTTTGAAGCGGGATGTAGTATTATGCAAGAATTTATTTATGGAACATCTTCTTGGCATTATGGACCACATTTATATGGTATTTTAGGTGGACATGCGAGTTTGTTGTATTCTGTGTTTTGGGGTGTTCTTGGAGTATTTTGGATAAAAGTAATTCATCCTTATGCTATTAGTGCTCTTAAAAAAGTTAGTGATAAAGTTATTAGAGTTTTAACAATTGTATTTTTAAGTATATTTATTATTGATGTTGTATTATCTTCGATGGCTGTTTTAAGACAGGTGGAAAGACATGAAGGTATTGAGGCAAGTGGAGCAGTGGATGAGTTTTTAGATAAGAACTTTGATGATGAATTTTTAGATGAAATATATGCTAATATGAAAATAGTTAAGTGATATTACAAAATTTGACATAATTCTAGATAATCTCTAGAATTATTTTTAATTTTTTGATATAATTAGTAATGATAGGAAGGTGAAAAGTATGAAAAAAGTTATATCTTATATATTAGTGTTTAGTATGATTTTATCATTCTTTTCACCTATAACTGTTGATGCTGCTACTTATGTTGGTACTGTTACTGCTAGTAGTGGTGTTAGAGTTAGAACTGGACCAGGTACTAGTCATTCACAAGTTGACTTTTTAGTTAGTGGTGCTAAAGTTGATATGGTTAATTTAACACTACATAAAGATGAAGGTGGATGTAGTGGTGGATGGTATCAAATTTATTATGATACTAATAAAGTTGGATATTCATGTGCTGCATATTTTAATATTAGTGAGAAAGTAATATATGATGATAGTAGAGAACCTGTGACTGATTATGAAAAAGTATTAGACGCTGCTGGTTTCCCAGCATCTTATTGGCCTTCTTTAACTGCTTTACATGAACAATATCCTTCATGGACTTTTAAAGCTTTAGATACTGAGATGACTTTTCA
>CAYJCL010000039.1:0-4485 GCA_964368665.1 uncultured Muribaculaceae bacterium | reverse complement strand
GGTAAGTCAGCAAATGTTAATCCAATATATTTAGTAACTTTGGCTGTTCAAGAAACAGGACTTAATGGTTCTGCTGCTACTAGTGGGACTCCTTTTACTTATGATGGAGTTAGTTATGGTAGTACTTATAATATCTTTAATATTGGAGCTTATACTAGTTCTAATCCAGTTTTACTTGGTCTTTCTTGGGCGGCTGGATCTGGATCTTATAATAGACCATGGGATACTTTAGCTGAGTCTATAATCAATGGTGCTGCTTTTATAAGTGACGGATATATTAGTAAAGGACAAGATACTACTTTTTTGAAAAAGTTTAATGTTAATCCAAATGCTTATTGGCCTGTACATACTCATCAATATCAAACTAATATTATGGCTCCAATGGCTGAGGCGGATAAATCTCATGATGCTTATTCTGATAGCAATCAATTAGATATGGATTTTATCTTTGAAATTCCTGTATATAATAATATGCCGGCTGAAACTAAATTACCTAGTAAAGGTAGTCAAAATAATCATTTGTCAATGATTACTGTTAACGGATCTAATGTTGTAGGTTTTGAACATGATAAATATGTATATGATGTATATGTATCTGATGAATCAACTAGTGCTTTAGTTAATGGTAACATTATTAATGGAGAAGCTAAAGTTACTGGTGGTGGAAATGTTAATTTAACTGCTGTTGAAACAGAAGTTGTATTAACTGTTACTGCTGGTAATGGTGATGTTCAAGAGTATTTAATTAATTTAGTAAAGACTTCTGGGTTATCTATTCCTGCTAGAGATGTTGTTAACAACTCTAGTTTATCCACAGATGGGTCGTACGTAAATGGCTTATCTACCGGGTCTGACGTCGATAATTTGACAGAAGCGTTGTTAAAAGTGTCAAGTGGTGTACAAATTAGTATAATAGATGTAAATGGAAAAAGTAAAACAAGTGGAAACATTGGGACAGGAGATAAGATTACAGTTACTAATGGTGAGAGTAGTGAAACGTTTACTGCTGTTGTAAAAGGTGATAATGATGGTGATGGTAATATATCTATAGCTGACTTGCTAAGAGTTCAGAAAGACATATTAAATTACTCAGAATTAGTTACTTATAATAATAAAGCAAGTGATATTGATAATAATGGTAGTATTGATGTTGCTGATTTATTAATGATACAAAAACATATCTTAGGATATTCAGAGATTAAATAGGAGAGTTGATATGAATAAAATTTTAAAATTATTAGTTGTTGTAGGATCATTTTTCCTATTTGTTGGGACTGCTGATGCTGCTACTGCTAGTATTGCTGTTAAATCTAATTACTCGCAAGTGGTTGTTGGTAATACAGTTACAGTTACTGTAACTGTATCATCTGCTTCACCACTTGGAGCTTGGGAATTTGATTTGAATTATAATTCTAGTGTTTTTACTTATAAGAGTGGGAGTTTGAATGTAGCTGATTATATTTCTAATGATAATACTAAGTCGAGAACTTATACTTATACGTTTACTGCTAAAAACAGTGGTAGTGGAACATTTAGTGTTAGTAATGTAGTTGTTATGGATTTTGATGTTCAAAAAATGCAAGTTTCTACTTCTTCTAAAACTGTATCAGTTATTACTCGTGAACAGTTAGAGGCGAGTTATAGCAAAATTAATGATTTGAAAGATATTGAAGTAGTTGGTTATGAATTAGATCAAGTATTTGATGAAGATATATTAGAATACAATGTTTCAGTTCCAGAAGGAACTGAAATGATTGAGTTAATTGCTACTAGAGAAGATTCTAAGTCTTCTGTTGCAGGAGCTGGTGAATTAGAAGTTAGTTATGGACTTAATAAGTTTGAATTAATAGTAACAGCTCAAAATGGGTCAACTAAGACTTATATAGTTAATGTTACTGTTGAAGATAAAAATCCAATTAGTATTAAAATAGGAGATGGAAATTATACAATAGTTAAAGATAAGAGAGCTTTAGTTCCTCCAACTACTTATATAGAAAGTACTGTCTTAATTGATGGGATAGAAGTTCCAGCTTTATATGGTGATTTACTTAAATATACTTTAGTAGGTTTAAAAGATGAAGCAGGAAATATAGTACTTGCTGTATATGATGCTGATAAGAATACTTATGAGTTATATACTGAGTTAGTTTTTAATACATTTAGTGTTATTCCTAAACCTTATACTGGTGAGTTGGAAGATTATGAGTTAAAAAGTGTTAAAATTAATGATAAAATGATTGATGTTTATGTTAAAGAAGGTAGTGACTTTTATTTAATATATGGAATTAATGCTTTAACTGGTGAAGAAAATTTATATAAGTATGATAGTGTTGAAAACACTATCCAAAGATATGAGGAAGGTTCTGCTAGTAGTGAAGAATTAAGAATATATAAAATTGCTACATATGCTTTAGGTGGTTTAGTAGTATTATCTTTTATAGGAATATTTATTGCTGGATCAAAAAAGAAGATTAAAGATATTAAAGCTTTAGATGATAATATTTTTACAGAGGATTTTAAAGAAAAAGCAACTAAGAAAAAAGAAGAAGTTGATGAAGAAGAAATTTTTGATATAACTGAAAGTAAAAAGAAGAAAAAGAAATAGAAGGAGTGGATAGTAATGCTTAAAGATAACTTTAGAAGTGTAAGAGATTTTTTTAGACTTGTTAGAGTTAGTAAACTTTGGGTTACTATCCATTTTTTAGGTTCTATAATAGGGCATTTAGGAACTTTATTGGCTCCTGTATTTGCTGCTAATATAATTTATTATTTAACTGAAGGAGATACTGCAGCAACTATGTATAATGTTATATACTTGGGAATTGCTTTCTTAGTAACTAATATTGGTTGGATAATGAATTTTGTAGGATATAGTTATAATTATAAATTTACTTATAAGAATTTAATTGAAAGAATAACTAATAAAATATTATCTTTTGATACTGATTTCTCTACTAAGATATCTAAGTCTAAAATTATTAATACTGTAAGTATTGATGCAACAAGACTTGCTGAAATGGTAGACAGTATTTGTGAGATAATAATTGTTGCAATCAAACTTATTGTAGTAATAATAATTTTCATGATGACTAATATATATATTGGTTTATTTGTGTTAATTTTAGAAATATTTTATGTATATGCTTTTGATTATTGTAATTCAAGAAGTAGTAAACATTTAAGAAGCCATAAGAAATATAATGATATGATTGTTGATAAGATATCTCAAATGTTAAATGGTCTTGGAGAAATAAAGGTATTTAATTTATTTACTTCAATGAAGAAGAATATGAATGTTGTGACTAATAAATGGTCAGATGAATTTATGAAAGAAAGAAAATATATTGATAGAGGATATAGTGTTCTACCAATCATCGCAGATGTTGGTAGAATACTTCTATATGTTATTTTAATATTTTTAGTAGCTGATGATTTTTTTGAAATAAATGTTTTAGTAATGTTAATTGCTTATTATGAAAATGTTTTTGTTAATACTAATGCTTTAATGAATTATTCTAGGATTGTTAGAGAATGGGATGTTTCAATAAATAGAATTAAGGATGTTTTAAATTATAAAGGTGATAAAGAAGTCTTATTTGGAGAAGTTGATATTCATAATGTAAGTGGAGTACTTAAATTTAAGAATGTTAGTTTTAAATATAAGGGAAGAAGTACTGGAGCTTTAAAGAATGTTAGTTTAGTTATTAATCCTAATGAGATTACAACGTTTGTAGGACATAGTGGTAGTGGTAAAACTACTATGACTAATTTGTTACTACGAAAGTATAAGTTATCAACAGGTTCTATTACATTAGATGGTGATGATATTTATGGTTTTACTAAAAATTCTTATTCTAATAATGTAGTAGGTGTTAATCAAAAACCATTTATATTTAATATGAGTATTAAGAAAAACTTATCAATGATTGATTCTAATGTAAATAATCAAATAACTGCTTGTAAGAGTGTAGGGATTCATAATTATATTATGAAATTACCTAATGGATATAATACAATATTAAAAGAAGATAATAATGCTCTATCTAATAGTCAGAGACAATTATTATCTATCGTTAGAGCATTATTATCTAAGTCTGAAGTATTAATCTTTGATGAAGTAACTAGTAGTTTAGATTCAATGTTAGAATATAAAGTAATTAAGTTATTTGAAGATTTAAAACAAGATCATACAATTATATTAGTAACTCATGATAAAAAAATAATGGAATTATCTGATAATTTAATTGTTTTAAATGAAGGTAAGATTGTTGGTAAGGGTAAACATAAAGATTTAGTTAAATCTAATAAAGAGTATATTAAATTAAGAAATAGTAATACTTCTAGTTTAATCAGTAAAGAAAAGATAGTTGAATTAAATGACAAGTAAGAGAAAATCTATTTTAGATTTTCTTTTTTTGTTTTATAATATGTTTAGGAGTGATATTATGAAAAATATTTTTGTGACTGGTTGCACTGGCTATATTG
>CAYJCL010000038.1:0-6604 GCA_964368665.1 uncultured Muribaculaceae bacterium | reverse complement strand
ATAATTCTTAGGAATTATTTTTTTTATTATAAAAACCACTAATTTTATTTAGTGGTTATTTACCGAGATACACTTGTATCTCTCACAACGAAAATTAATTCGTTGTAATAATATTATATGTAATATTTCAATAGTTATACCTTTTAATAGATTTTTTTTGATTTATTTGATACAATGTCTTTGGTGATTTAGATGTTTATAGATGAAGTTGTAATAAATGTAACCGCTGGTAAAGGTGGAGATGGGTGTACTTCTTTTAGAAGAGAAATATGTGTACCTATGGGTGGACCTGATGGCGGATCTGGTGGTAAAGGATCAGATATAGTATTTAAAGTTGATAAAGGATTAAAGACTTTAATTGATTTAAGATATATGAAAGTTATTAAAGGACCTAAGGGTGTTAATGGTAAAGGGAGTAATCGTACTGGAGAAAGTGCTGAACCTGTTATTATTAAAGTACCTGAAGGAACTACTGTAATTGATGAAGATACAGGTTTAGTTATTGCTGATTTAGTTGGTACTAATGATGAAGTTGTTGTTGCTCATGGTGGTAGAGGTGGAAGAGGTAATAGAGCTTTTGCTACTAATACTGATCCTGCTCCTAAGTTAAGTGAGTATGGTGAGCCTGGTGATGAAAGACTGATACGTTGTGAGTTAAAATTATTAGCTGATGTAGGTTTAGTAGGAATGCCAAGTGTTGGTAAGAGTACTATTTTAGGAGCTATTAGTTCTTCTAAGCCAAAAATAGGTGCTTATCATTTTACGACGTTAAATCCTAATTTAGGATTAGTTAAGCTTGGGGATAATCGTTCTTTTGTAATGGCTGATTTACCTGGGTTAATTGAAGGTGCTTCTGATGGAATTGGCCTTGGAGTTAAGTTTTTAAAACATGCAATGCGTACTAGAATACTTGCTCATGTAATAGATATGGGTTCTTTTGAAGGAAGAGATCCAATAGAAGATTATAGAGTTATTAAAGCGGAAATAGATAAGTATGATGAAAAATTAGGTCGTAAACCTAATATAGTTATTGCTAATAAGATGGATTTAGATGGAGCTGTAGATAATTTAGAATTATTTAAGAGTGCATATCCTGATTTAAAAGTATTTCCTATTAGTGCTTTAACTGATGAAGGTTTTCATGATTGTTTAGTCGCTTTAGCTGATTTATTAGATGAGACTATTTTAGAGAATATTTATGATGAGAGTGAGTTTGAATCTCATGTAATATTTAAATTTAAGAATGAAAAACCTTATACAATTAAAAATGATAATGGAGTTTGGGTATTAGAAGGCAAGGAGATTGAAAAGTTATTTAAAATGACTAAGTTTACTGAAGATCAATCTGTAATGAGATTTGCTAGAAAGCTTCGTGGTATGGGTGTTGAAGATGAATTAGAACGTATTGGAGCACAGCCTGGTGATGAAGTTCAAATACTTGAATATATGTTTATTTTTAAGGAGTAGAAATACTTCTTTTTTTATTGACAAATAAGTATAGTTGATGTATATTAGTTGCTCGAAGGTGGTGGGGTATATGCCAGATGTATTGGTATATAAAACTTATAGTGAAATGAAAAAAATTGAAGATGATTATTTTTCAGTTACTAGCAAAGGAAAAGTAGGGTTAATAAAAAGAAATATTGAATTAATTCCTTGTGTATTAGATGATATTCGTTATATTATGAGTGATCAATTTGCTGTTGTTATTAAAGATGGTTTAGAAGGGGTTTATGATTTTGTTAATAAGTGTTTTGTACTTCCTTGTTCTTATACTGGAATTGCTTTTAATAATTTAGAAATACTTACTTTATATAAAGCCGAGAAGGATGATTCTAGAAGTGAGGCGTTATTCAATCTTAATACTGGTAAAATTATTACTGGGTTTTATCCTTATGGAAGAGCTTCTTTTACTTTTGATGATGATGCTAAGTTAATTATTCAAAAAGATTTAAATATGAGTAAACAAAATTATTCGTTATTAAATTATGATGGTGAGTTTTTAGTAAATAGTGCTGATAGTGTTGAAGTTTTGAATAATTATAATGATTATTATAAATTTACTAAGAATGGTGCTATTAATTTATTAAATAAAAATACTAAGGAAGTAGTATTTGATGTTAAGATTGGTGAAGTTAATGAATTAATTAATTTACAAAATTTATTAATCTTAACTACTGGAAGATTTTTCCAAGTATGTAATACTTTAAATAATAAAATTTATGGATTTGCTAATAATTATGAAATGAGTAGAAGAATAGTTACTGAAGACAAAAAGGGTATAGTAGTTTTTTATCAAAAAAATAAAGATTATTATGAGGTTACTGATGGAAATGAATGTATAGTATGTCCTAATTTACTTAATGTTAGTTCTACTGGTAGAATTGTTGAAGTTTTAGAAGATGATTCTATTGGATATCATCAAGGTGTTACTGATAAGTTAGTTGAAAATAAGAATCATGTATTTGTACTAGGTATAACTAAAGGTTTATATTTATTTAAATCTAAGGATAGTAATGAATATATATTATTTAATACTGAGTTTGATTCATTAACATCTTTAGGATTATTTGAAGATAATAATGTTGGTATGTATCCATTAGGAAATGATGTTTTTGTTATTAAGTCTGATATTGGTATGAAATTTTATAGTAAAAATAAAGATTCAATGATATATGAATCATTAAGCAATGATTATATGGCTTTAAATGAATTTAATGAGTTTTATAAGAATGAATATTCTGATGAAGAATATGATATGATTGATTCTTTATATTTCATTAATAATGGTGATATTAATAATAGTTGTTTATGTACTAATACGGAGAATCATTTTGATGGTCTTGGTGATTTATGTTTTTCAGCTGGAAGATATGTAGTAGTTAATACTTCTAGGGAATCATTAAGTACTCAATTAATTAGTACAAATGGTAGTGAAGTAAGAGCAAAAGATGCTAGTTTAAGAATAATAGATGCTGTAACTGGTAATGATGTTTTTGGAATATTATTTAAATCTGTAAGAATTACTAATGAAATGATTGCTGTTTTAGAAAGTGATGATCAATCTTTATTAGTATCATTATATCCATTGCATATTTTAAGAAGTGGATGTTCATATATTAATATGGTTTCTAATACTGATGCTCATTGTTTTTACAATGAAGGTAATGCTGAATTAGTAAATATTCCTTCATTACTTGAAGAACCAATAAGTATGGCAGTCATGGAAACAGTTACTGATGAAAAATTAAGTAATATGTTTAGTGTTGGTGATGTTTATTATGAAAATAAATCTGATAGTGATGAACATCTAAGAAGATCACTGCATAAAGTTGAAATAGAGGGTTAAGCCTCTTTTTTTATGAAACTTTTGCTTTGAATATATTGTTTTTTATGATATAATTTTATTATTATAGTAGGGGTTTAGGATAAAGACGGGAATGGTTTTATGGCATTAAAGAAAGGTAGAGCACTATGTGTAAGCAGTGCTAAAGGTGGAGTTGGTAAGACGATTACTGCTCTTAATTTAGCTGGGTGTGGTGATTTATTAAATAAAAAAGTTTTATTAATAGATTTGGATTTACATGGTGGTGGTATAGCAGTAGCTCTTAATATTAATTATAATACTAATTTATTTACTTTATATACTGATATGAATAATGGTAATTATAAGAATATTAAAGATTATGTAGTAAAGTATACTGATAATATAGACGTTTTATCATGTCCTAAAGATCCTCGTCAAGCTAATAAAATGGATGCTAAGTTTGTTGAAAATGTAATTGAAAAATCAACTAATATTTATGATTTAGTTATTATTGATACTAATCATGTAGTTAATGAGCTTAATCTATTAATTATGTCTTATGTAGATAGAGTATTATTTTTAGTTACTAATGATTTAATTGATTTAAAGAATATGAGATCTTTAATTAATGTATTTGAAAGTGCTAATTTTAAGAAGTATAAAATACTTCTTAATAATAGTAGAGATCCTTTTAAAAATTATTTCTCAATATACAATATTAAGAGTATTATAAAAACTAATATAGATTATACATTATCTAAAGAAGCATTTATTAAAAATATTGATGATTATTTAATGAATGGTAAAATACCTACTTTAGAGAAGAAATATGCTAAGTTGTTTACTAAGGACTATTCAACAATGATGATGATCATTGCTGAAGTGTTAAAGATAGAGGTGAGTCATAATGAGTAATTTATTAGATGCCTTTGAAGTTAAATCTAAATCAAGTAGAGATTTTGAAGAAAATGATTATAATACTTTTGCTGATAAGAAGTTACTTGATGATTTAAGAGAGAAGATAGTTAGTTCTTTAGTAGATAAAGAAATGAGTGAGTCTCAAACTTTAGCAGGTTTTATAAACGAAGAAATTGATCGTTTTGTAGATGGAATAGATTTAAGTGTTGCTCAAAGAAATTATTTATTTAATCTTATTGAAGATGAAATAAATGGATATGGACCTTTGACAACTTTATTAAAAGATAAAGATATTACTGAAATTATGGTTAATGGACCTAGTGATATTTATATAGAAATTAATGGTCAATTAATTAAAGATAATTCTGTTTCTTTTATTAATAATGATCATATATTAAGTACTATTGAAAGACTGATAGGTAGTGTTGGAAGAAGTATAGATGCTACTAATCCAATGGTTGATGCAAGACTTAGTGATGGATCTAGATTTAATGCTATTATTCCTCCATTATCTAAAAGTCCTGTAATAACTATTAGAAAATTTAATAATGAAATGGAATCTATTGAGGATATGATACGTACAGGAAGCATTACTCCTTATATGGCTAGATTTTTAGAAGCTTGTGTTATGGCTAAGTTAAATATTATTATAAGTGGGGGATCTAGTACAGGTAAGACTTCATTACTTAATGTTTTATCTTCTTTCATTAATGAAAATGAAAGAATTGTAACTATAGAGGATGCTGCTGAGTTAAAGTTGCATCAAGAACATGTTATATCTTTAGAAACTAAGAAAGCTAATTATGGGGCGAAGGGTGATGTAACTATTAGAGATTTAGTTAATAATGCTCTTAGAATGAGACCTGATAGAATAATAGTTGGTGAAGTACGTGGAGGAGAAGCTTTTGATATGCTTCAAGCGATGAACACTGGTCATGAGGGTTCTATTACTACGATGCATGCTAATAGTCCTCGTGAGGCTTTAAGTAGATTAGAAACAATGCTTTTAATGAGTAAGATGGAAATACCTGTTGAATCTTTAAGAGATTATATATCTAATGCGATAGATGTTGTAATTCAATTAGATAGATTAAATGATGGTAGAAGAAAAATTACAAGTATTTGTGAAGTAGTAGGAATTAAAGATAAAGAGATATTAATGAAAGAGATATTTGCTTTTGAAACTGCTGGATTAACTAATACTGGAAGTGTTAATGGATCATATTGTTTTAATAATGTTAATTCTTTATCTTATATGAAGATTAAGAATAAAGGTATTACTAGTGTTGATGATATTTTTGAAATAGTTTAGGTGGTTTAATGAATAATGCTGATTATATAACAATTGGAAGATTTTTTGGAATAATTCTAGGAGTTATTTTTTTAGCATGGATTGTTTATTTAATCAAGAATTTATTTATTCATCGTAGAATAAATAAATTTGCTGTAACTGGGTCTGATAAACATCGTTCTTTACAAGATAAAGTTAATAATATATTTAAAGGTTTAATGAGTATTTTTATTAAGTTATTTAGAAACAATTTTATTATTAATAAAATTGCTTCTAATTATACTAAATATATAGATACTAAAGATGAGTTAATAATGTTTGTATTAATTAAGTTTTTGATAGTTATAGTGCTTAATGGATTATATACTTTATATGCTTTAACTGGTTATTATGATTTTAATATAGTTATTTTTATACTTATTATGGTCTTAGGATTTATATCTCCTGATTATGTTACTAAGAGAGCTTATAGAAAGAGAATGGAAGATTTAAATAACGATTTATTTAATGCATTAATCATTATGAATAATGCATTTAAAGCTAATTTAAATATTGTTAAAGCTATTGAGTTAGTGGCTAGTGAATTAGATGGTCCAATTAAGAATGAATTTATTAAATTAAATAATGATTTAAATAAGGGTTTGGAACTTGATATAGCATTTGATCGTTTTTATGAAAGAGTTAAATTAGATGAAGTTAAACATTTAACGATGACTTTAAGTTTAGTACATAAAACTGGTGGTAATGTAGGAGAGTTATTTGATGGTTTATTAAGTGATTTTAATACTAAGAGAAAATTAAGAAATGAGTTAAGAATATTATCATCTACTTCTTTATTAATTTACCAAGTATTACTGATAATACCACCTGTTATATGTTTAGTTATATATTATATAGATAGTAGTTATTATGATCAAGTAGTTACTAGTTTATGGGGTTTATTAATTTTAATAGTTGGTTTAATATTTTATTTTACATATATATTTGTAATTGAATATATAATTAGGAGGGTATTTAATGATTAGAAGTTTAATGAGACTTATATACTCTTGTGATGTTGTATTAGATTTAAGAAATAAGGGAATACT
>CAYJCL010000037.1:0-6749 GCA_964368665.1 uncultured Muribaculaceae bacterium | reverse complement strand
CTCTTCTTCTTATTTCTTCGCTTTGTACTTTAATATAATTTTTATTATCAAATCCATTTTTCATATTACCACCTATTATATTAATATTATCATTTATCTAATATTTTTTAAAGGTAATTTACATTAATTTGATATTAAAATTTTATTAGCCTTGAACATAACCTATTGTTACTGCTAAGTTACTAATTTCAACTATGTCTTTTGGTAATTTATCTACTGTTACTAAGTTGTTATATGTTAATGTCAGTATTACATTTCTAGTTGTTGATGACGCTAGTGTATCACCTATATTTATATCATCACCATTGTCATACTTAAGTGTATATTCTATATATTCGCATACATTTGCGGCATCTATAGTTGCATTATCTCCTGTACCTGTACATGTTGGCGTTGGTATATTTATTGAATCAACTATGGCATCTATTGTTCCTGTATTGTTTAGTGTAGCTTCATAACTTACTGATGCTCCTGGAGCATTAAATTCTACGTCAAATGTTCCTATATGTGTTGTGTTTGCGCTAATAGTTGGACTTGTAATTATTGTTGCATCTCCAATTACTGGATTTTCTACTAAGTTTTCAAATCTTACTTCGAAACCTATTTGATTTACTGCTGCTACTCCGTCAATACTTAGGTTCTGATTTAAAGCTGCAAATGCTATTGATAGTCCTCCAATAGCTATTATCATTGCTATTACTGCAATTAGTTTAGTTTGTCTATCTGATTTCATTTTTCCTCCTTATAAATTATTCTATTAATAGTTTGGATTATTTTTTTAAATCTATTCATATAGTTGTGGAATTAGTTATTATTTGATAGAATAAATTATGAGGGTGATTTTATGAAGAACTATTATAATACTTTTATTAGAAGTATTTTGGCTGGAATTATGATTAGTATTGCAGTAATAGTCTTTTGTATGACGGATGTAGTCGTTGGTTCTATATTATTTGGAATCGGATTATATACTATTTATACTTTTAAGTTTAATTTATTTACTGGTAAGGTTGGTTATTTATTTTTAGATAGAAATATGAACTTAATTAGATTATTAATTATATGGTTAGGAAATTTTGTAGGTTGTTTATTTACTTCTTTTCTTGTAACCTTTACTTCTTTAATACATAATAACAATTTTTTAACTACTGCTAGTAATAGTGTTTTTATTAAGTTGTACGATTCAAATATAAGTACTTTTATTTTAGCAATGTTTTGTGGAATGTTAATGTTTATAGCAATTGCTAGTTATAAGAGATGTACTGATTTAAATAATCATTTAGGAGCTTATTTAGGTATATTCTTATGTGTGAATGTTTTTATACATGCTGGATTTGAACATAGCATAGCTAATATGTTTTATTATTTAATTACTAGTAATATTAATTTAACTTCTATTATTGATATATTAATTGTTAGTTTAGGTAATGCTGTAGGAGCTATATTTCTAGCTACATTAACTTTTTCTTATAAATTTTTAAAATAAAAAAGACTTTTAAAAGTCTTTTTTTATGACATTAATTTTTTTACTGTTCTGATCATTTGAGCAGTATAACTCATTTCGTTATCATACCATGCTACTACTTTTACTAGTTGCTTATTATCACTTTCAAGGATTGTAGTTGAAAGTAAATCTACTAAAGCACCAGTTTTCTTACCTATGATATCACTTGATACTATAGGATCAAATGTTGCTTTTATTGTTTCATTTTGGTTGTTTAAAAACAAATTATTTATCTCTTCTATTGAAGTGTTTCTTGTTAATTCTAATGTTACATCTATAACTGATCCATCACTAACTGGAACTCTATATGCATTTCCATCTAGTTTTCCTTTTAGATTAGGAATTACTTCTCCAATAGCGCTTGCTGCTCCAGTACTTGCTGGAATTATATTTGCAGCTGCTGCTCTACCTCTTCTTGCTTTAATACCTTTTTTATGTGGGATATCTAATGTTGCTTGATCGTTTGTATATGCATGAACTGTTGTCATAAAGCCTTTCACTATACCAATGTTTTTTTCTATAACATTTAATACTGGTGCAAGACAATTAGTTGTACATGATGCTGCTGATATAATTGTTTCTGTTTTATCTAAGATATCATCATTTACATTAAATACAACTGTTTTTAAGTCTCCTTTTGCTGGTGCTGATATTACTACTTTTTTTGCTCCTGCTTTAATATGTGCTTCTGCACTTTCTTTTGTTGTGAATAGTCCTGTACATTCTAGTACTACGTCTACTCCTAGTTGTTCCCATGGTAATTTACTTGGATCTTTTTCACTATATATTGCTATGCTTTTTGAGTTGTTAATAACTATATTATTATCCACAGCTTTTATTGAATCTTCATGAAAACTTCGGTGATTACTATCATATTTTAATAAATATGCTAGTTGTTCTGCATCTGTTAAGTCATTAATTGCTACTACATCAAATTCTGTTGATGTAATCATTTCTCTAAATGCTAGTCTTCCTATTCTTCCAAATCCGTTTATTGCTACTTTTATCATTTGTTTTCCTTTCTTTATTCAAACATACTTCCACCAATAAATTCTCTTAAAATAGAGTCTTTATTTACTGATTCAGATGTTATTGGATAAAATGTTTTTAAGAAACTTATTAGTCTTCTTGATTCTTCGTAGTATGGAGATTTATTATCTATTGAATATAATAATGGTTCTACATATACTTTTAATAGATTTATTTCATATGGTAGTGACGTATTTATTATTGTATTAGCTTGATCTACGAATGGGTATATATAACTTTCTTCTCCATGTTTAAGTGTTTCTAGATAACTAATTGTTTGTTCTACTGATCTATTTCTTGTTCTTTTATCTCTAATTATTCTTCTCATTATTCTTAAATCTGTTGATGAAATATAGTTGTGTCTGTCAATTTTTAATGATAGGAATGGACTTAAATATATTTTATATTTTAAGTCACTTTCAATACCTTCTGTTAGTTTGTCATTAAGACAGTGAAGTCCTTCCATAAGAATTATACTATTATTAGGTAATGTTACTTTTTTATTAAACTCTTTTACTCCTTTGATAAAGTTAAAGGTTGGCATCATTACTTCTTTACCTTCAATTAATTCTTTTAATTGTTCTGATAGTAATTTTGTTTCTATAGCTTCAAGACATTCATAGTCTAGTTCACCTTTTTCATTTACTGGAGTGTGTCCTCTATCAACAAAGTAATCATCTACTGAAATAATGAATGGTTCATATCCTAGTGATTCTAGTGCTAAAGATATTTTTTTAGTTGATGTAGTTTTACCTGATGATGATGGTCCAGCTATTAGTACAAATTTAGCTTGTCTATTAATTATTTCTTCTGTTACTTTTTGAATTTTAATATTAAAGTATGTTTCACTAAGACTTATTAAATCAGATACTTTATATTCTGATATTTTTTTGTTTATATCTGATAAATATTTTATATCTAGTTTATTTAACCAAGTACGATTGTTTTTATAATTTTTTATTATTTTTTCATAATGAACATATGATGGGTTTTCGCTTATATGATGTTCTGAAGGAAATAGTAGAATTATTTCGTTATCTGTAAGGAAGTGTAAGTCAAAACCTTTTAAAAATTTTGTATTATTAGGTACTATATTATAGAAATAATTAATGCTATTTTTTAATCTATAAAGAGATAGAATTGTAGTAGTTATATTGTGAATATTATCTGCTTTTTCATATTCTCTTATATAATTGTAATAGTTTATTGCTTCTTCTTTCTCAACGTTCACTTTAATAATTGGTTCATTATCTTCAACGAGTTTTTTTGCTGTTTCTAATAATTTATCGTAATCATCTTTATAAAATGGTTTTGGTCCAATTATTTCAGCATGTATTCCATTACTTATAGAATGATTATAAGTTATTTCATATTGTGGATGAGATATTTTAAGTGCTACTTCAATAATAAATCTAACTCCTGCTTGATATATTTTTTCTCCAGTAGTGGAGTTTCTATATATAAATTCTACTGTATCGTTATTTTTTATTTTTTGATTTGGAAATACTAAATCATCATTTACCCTTACTCCGATAATATTAAGATCTTTTTGTTCATCAATAAGTTGAGCGTATAAAGTTCCTTGTGGAACTTTAATTTTATCTTGATTTTTTATTTGAATTTCTACGTTATTCATGTTATCCCTCTTTTACTCTACTAATATTTTACCAAAATATTAGAAATTTGTCATATATTTTTATTAATATATTTTAAAATTACGTCTAGTATAATAATAGGGTGATTAAATGAATATTATTCCAACAATTGTTGAAAAGAAATATAATGGTGAATGTGTTTATGATTTATATAGTAGAATGCTTAAAGATAGAATTATCTTTATTACTGGAGAAATTAACGATATTAATAGTAATATAGTTATTAGTGAATTATTATATCTTGATTCTTTAAATAATGATGATATTTATATATACATTAATAGTCCTGGAGGGTCAGTAACTGCTGGTATGGCAATTATTGATACTATGAATTTCATTAGCAGTAATGTTATTACTATAGTAGTTGGTATGGCTGCTTCTATGGCTTCTTTAATATTAGCATGTGGATATGAGAGATGTGCACTACCTAATAGTGAGATAATGATACATCAACCTCTAGGAGGTGTAAATGGTCAAGCTACTGATATTAAAATTGCTGCTGAGAGAATTATTAAACTTAAGGACAAATTAAATAAGTTACTAGCCAAGAAGACTAGTAACTCATTATCTAAAATTCAACGTGATGTTGAGAGAGATTATTATATGAGTGCTTTGGAAGCACTTGATTATGGAATAATCGATAAAGTATTTTAACTACCAAATGTTGCCGATGTTATATAGTATGTTGCTGATACATGACTGGCTGCGGAGCTAGAACAAACTCTGATTGAAAAACTGTTTCCAATTAGTTGCCATGCAATAAATGCATCTCCTGCTAATCCTGTATGGTGATTACTGTACGATACTAGATGATGGTTTACACTGATAATTCTATTATATCCTGATGGGATTGTATAGATAAGATATTCACAACCTCCTGTAGAATAGTATATAGATAAGTATTTATTAATATTTAGTGTATAATTAGGTGGTTTTGCTGTGGTCATATTTAATGTTGCTTGGGATGAATTTCCAGCTTTGTCAGTTACCACCGCTTTAATTGTATATGTAGTAGAAGGACTTAAACCAGTAAAATTATAATTAGTTGATTGATATCCATAACTGGTATATTTAAGTGAATTATTTATGTATAATTTAACACTCTCTATTTCTCCAAAACTATCATATGGGGTCGCTATTGCATTGACAGAATATGATGATGCCCCTGTATTTCTAAGTGCAACTGTAGGACTTAACCTATCTATAGTTGATTCTACAACTGCTTTTGGGTCACTAATGTTTCCTGCATTATCTACTATATAAATATAGTATGTGCCATTGTTTACAATTGAATATTTTGTATTTATAGATGTTGTTTTGTTACTGGATGATGTTTGATTTAAACTTGTGCTAATAAAATACCCTGCAACTCCTGATTGAGAATCTGATCCTAGTACTGTAAGTGATCTATTTGTATTTATCCAAGTGTTTTCTTTTGAATAACCAGCTGATGGTTTGATTTTATCTATATAGCTTTCTATCATTTTTTTTGGTTCACTTAAGTTTCCAGCATTATCTACAGTGTATATGTAATATGTGCCATTGTTTGAAATCGAATATGGGGTAGTTAATGCAGTAGTTTTATTTCCCTCTAGTGTTTCGTTAGCACTTGTACTTACAAAGTATCCTTTTATCCCAGCCTCACTATCATTTCCTTTTATTGTTACTGATCTATTTGTATTTATCCAGTTACTTGTTTTACTGAAGTCTGCGGTTGGTTTTGTTACATCTATATTTGTTACTTCTACTGTGATATTACCACTTGAGTTTCCAGCATTATCTGTTGCAACTATTGTGTATTTACCTAATCCTTTTTGAGTAATATAACTTCCTGAAAAATCATCTATAGTTTCACCTTCTACAGTTATGTTAGCAAGACCCGAACCGACATTTCCATCAGTCGCATCAATTGTTATTGTACGATCATGGTTTACCCATTTTTCTTCGTTGTCTACTATTGCATTTACTGTAGGGGCTTGATTATCTATTTTTACTGTTACTTCTTTAGATTTTAGCCCTTCTGTAGTTTCTATAGTAGCGTAAATTGTTGCAATTAGATTATTTCCTGTCACTGATACGGCATTAGCACACTTGCTGATATCTGTTTGATAGTTACTACAAATTGTGTATCCTTCAGCTAAACTTCTTGTTTGATTTATTCCACTTCCACTAAATGTTATTTTAGAATCATCTGTAAAATTATATATTGTTGAGTCATCAATGTTTATTAATACTTGTACGTTATTTTTAGTCCAATCTAGTTCTTTTGTGTTAGTTTGATATATTAATTCACCTTGATTAGAGTTATCACTTCTGCCTACTTGATAAGCTGTCAATATTATATTTGGGTCATTTTCTTCTTCTAGCTTTGCTTGGCAATTATTTATCTCTTTATCAATATATTCTGCTTGTGGGACATAGTTTTCAAAAGTTATATTGATGCTGTGACATTTTATATCAGTATTATTAACTGGTTCTATAACACTATCTGTTGTTCCTTCGTCTGCACTTAGTGCTCCTTGTTGAACTAATTGAAGAATTGGTATAGTTATTGGTCTAGA
>CAYJCL010000036.1:5716-6896 GCA_964368665.1 uncultured Muribaculaceae bacterium | reverse complement strand
ATTTGAAAAAACAAGGATAAAAAGAGAAAAGCAATTTAAAGAAAAGTTATCTTATGTAAAAAGTATGATAGAACAAACTCTTCAATATAATCAAGAGTTTAATGGAGAATGGTCAATTGATATAATGTATGTAGAACAAGAAGATAAATTCTATCTTATTGATATGGCAGAAGCAAAAAGATCAACATATTATAATAAAATAAAAAAGCTATAACACTTGTTATAGCTTTTATTGTGCAACAGGAGTAGGGTTAGCTACTTCAGACACATAATAAACTTTTCTCATCATTATAGCTCCAATAATAACAAGTACTATTGATGCGTATCCAAATAAAGAAGAACTAAATAGTATAAACACACCAAAGCCTATTAAACAAAGAATAGAACCAGTTTTATTTAAACCGAGTTTGTTACACTTAACTAAAGAAATAATTGACACTACTAAACCAGCGATAGCAACACCATAAGCAACTAGCATAACTAATCCCAATACAGCAACTGCGCCTATCGTATCAACTATAACATCTTCAGATTCTTCTAAAGCACCTTCGATATCATTAGATTCCGCCAAATCAGTAATTTCATCTGCATTTTCCATAAGTAAATTCCCAGCACTTAGAGCCAGTACAAAACTTAAAGCAGTAATAATAACAAAAATCCAAGATAACACAGAAGTTGCTTTGTTAATTCCAACTTTTTTCACTACAAACCTCCTTCCATATTTTATAAACTAAGTATATCACACTTTTATAATTACAACTATAATTGATTTAAAATGTCTTTAGCAGCAATTAAACCAGTAGCAGCAGCAGTAACAATATTACCAGCTTTACCAGCGCCATCACCAATAAAATATATATCTTCATCCTTAAGCTTCATATTATTATCAGTGGTAATTTCATTACTAAAAAACTTAATCTCAGGTCCATATAGTAATGTTTCACCATTATTAACACCAGGTATTATTTTATCTAAAATTTCTAAACCTTCTATAATATTTATAATAATTCTATGAGGCATTACTAATGCTAAATCACCAGCAACTACATCTTTTAAAGTAGGGTCTATAAAACTTTTATCAATTCTACTAATAGTACTTCTTCGACCTTCTTTTAAATCTCTTAGTGATTGTACTATAGGTTTACCATCTCCTAAAGTATTTGCAATCTTAGCAATCGAT
>CAYJCL010000036.1:0-5706 GCA_964368665.1 uncultured Muribaculaceae bacterium | reverse complement strand
TTACCGGTTCAGTTAAATTAACTTTACTAATAAATGCAAAGTTAGAATTATTAGATTTAACATCTTTTAAAGCATGCCCATTAACACATATATAACCATTATAATTTTCTTTAGCTACAAATCCTCCTGGATTTGTACAAAACGTCCTTATTTGATCATTATAAGTTTTTGTTTTAATAAATATTGTGGGATCATATATAATGTCAGTTATTTCTTTAAGAATTTCTTTTCTAACTTCAACTCTAACACCAATTTCAATACTTTGAGAAACATAAGGTATTTTATACTTATCAGCAATTTTTTGAACCCACTTAGCACCAGTTCTTCCAGGAGCAACGATTATTTTCTTGCCCCTAAACTTACCACCATCATAAGTAACATCATACGCACCTCTAGATTTAACAATATCTATAACATCAATTAATTCTTTAATCTCAACGCTATTTTCTTTTAAATAATTCGTAAAATCAATTATATATCCAGGCAATTTATCACTACCTAAATGCTTTTGCTTAATGATTAATAAATCAGCTCCAACACGAGTTATTTTTTCTTTAATGTCATTAGCAATACTCATATCACTAGGGAATATATCTGAATTCATTCCGAATTTATTAAAAATCTCTTCAGATTCATCAATGATTTTATACGCATCATCTCTAGATAAATATTTAAATAAATCAGATTTACCTAACTTAGGAATAAAATTTAATTTTCCATCAGAAAAAGTACCAGCTCCACCATAACCAGACAAAATACCACAAGGCTTGCAATTTATACAACCCTTATTATTTTTCATAAAACATTTTCTATTATCAGCAAACTTTCCTTTATCTAATAATAATATTTTTATATCTTTATTTTCTTCTCTTAATTTATAAGCACTAAATAATCCAGCTGGACCAGCACCTATAATAATTACATCATACATATAACCCTACATAAATATTATAAAACTATTATCCAAAAAATTAAACTATTTAATTAATAACATATCTATGATAAAATTAAGGAATACATAAGGAGATAATATGGAAATAGTACTAGCAAGCAATAATAAAGGGAAAATAAAGGAAATAAAAGAAATATTTAACGATTATAAAATTCATTCATTAAATGATAAAAACATTGATATAGATGTAATAGAAGATCAAGATACATTTGAAGGAAATGCATTTAAAAAAGCCAAAGAAATATATGATATCGTAAAAATGCCAGTCATCGCAGATGACTCAGGTTTTTGTATATCATCATTAGATGACTTCCCAGGAGTGCATTCGAATAGATATCTAGGACCTAATAAAACTGACGAAGATAGAAATATTGATTTAATAAATAGAACAGAAAACCTAGAAGATAAAAGTGCCTACTTAATAACTGTAATTGTATATTATGATGGAACAACCAAACTAGTTGGAGTAGGTAAAATAGAAGGCGTAGTATCGAGAAGTATTAGAGGAACAAACGGTTTTGCTTATGATTTTATATTAGAACTACCAAATGGCAAAACAATAGCAGAATTACCAATAGAAGAAAAAAACGAAATATCTTCAAGAAGCTTAGCGTTGAAAAGTATCAAAAGTCAGTTAGGAGTTAAAAATGAATAAAGTTGATTTACACGTCCATACAACTTTCTCAGATGGTGAATATAGTATCGAAGAAATAATTGATTTAGCAATATCAAAAAATCTAGAAATGATAGCTATAACTGATCATGATACTGTAACTGGTATTAAACATATCTTTAATCATCAAGAAATACTAGATAAGAATATAGATATAATTCCAGGTATAGAACTATCAACAAGTTATTTTGGTGGAGACCTTCATATAGTAGGATATAATATCGATCCATATAATGAAGAATTAACCAATCTATTAGAAAATTCTAAAAAACAATTTGTTTATTACTTTCTTGGTCTATTAACAAAACTAAATGAACTATATAATATAAAATTTACTAAAGAAGAAATAATAGAAGTACTAAGTCAAGATAAAAGAGTAGGTAGAGTAGATCTAGCTAAATTATTAATGAAACATAATTACGTGGAAAAAATGCAAGATGCATTTGATAAATATTTACAAAATGTTAAAAAAAGTTTAACTACTACAGCTGATAATCCACATCCAAAAGAATGTATCAAAGCAATAATAGCAGCAGGAGGAATAGCATCATTCGCTCACCCAGGAATCCATGAACTACCAGCTAATGAATTAGATGAATTAGTAAAAGAATTGTCATCTTACGGATTACAATCACTAGAAATATATAATAGAAGACATACAGAAGAAGAAATAATGGAGTATTCCATTATCGCAAAAAAATATAATCTCTTAACAAGTGGTGGTTCTGATTACCATGGACCTATTTCTACACCTGATGATGAATTAGGAGGGTTAGCAAAATCAAATGAAGAAATTACAATAATTAATTCATTGAAAAAAATAATTAAATAATATATAATTAAATTACGGAGGTATTTATGAACGAAGAACCAAAATATGAAACACAGCAAGAAAAAATAGACCGCTTATTAAAAGAACAAATGACTAATAATACACTGTCACAAGAAGATCAAAAAAAAGTGGATAATACTGCAAAACAAAATAACATTGATGAATTGATAAGAAGGATGACAGAAGAAACACCAGTTGAAGAAGAAACAAACACTAAAAGTATATAATTTATATACTTTTTTTATTATAAAACAAACAAAAAAATGATATAATATAACTAGTAAAGGAAATTATTTTATGACAAAGAGAATAAAAGAATTAGTAGAACTTTTAAACAAAGCATCAATTTTATATTATACTGATGGTAAATCAATGATGACTGATTATGAGTACGACAAATTATATGATGAATTAGTAAATTTAGAAAAAGAAACAGGTACTATATTATCAAATTCACCAACTCAAAATGTAGAACCAATAATAAAAAGTTCTCTAGAAAAATATGAACACAACACCCCTATGTTATCGTTGTCCAAAACTAAAGACCCAGAAGAACTAGCATCATTTTTAAATGATCAAGAAGGTTTATTATCATGGAAATTAGATGGATTAACAATAGTACTAACTTATGAAGATGGAAAACTACTAAGAGGAGTTACAAGAGGAAATGGTGCCATAGGAGAAGTAGTAACTGATAACGTTAAACAATTTATAAATATTCCATTAACTATTCCATTTAAAGGAAAACTAATAGTTAGAGGAGAAGCCTTAATAAAATATTCTGACTTTTATAAAATGAATGAAAGTTTAGAAGATGATCAATATAAAAACCCAAGAAATCTCTGCTCGGGATCAGTAAGACAATTAGACAGCAAAATCACAAAATCTAGAAGAGTTAATTGTGTAATTTTCTCGCTTATTGATTCAAGTCATGAAATTCCAAATTCAAAATATGAAGTGTTTGAATGGTTGAAGTCACTTGGATTTGAAGTGGTAGAAAATCATTTAGTAAATAAAGAGAATATAATATCAAAAGTACTAGAATTCAAAAATAAAATTAAAGATTCTGATTATCCATCAGATGGCTTAGTATTAACATTTAATAATACAAAATATGGATTAAGTTTAGGAAATACAGCAAAATTTCCTAGACATTCAATAGCGTTCAAATGGGCAGATGAAAGGGCACTAACAACACTTAAAAATGTAGATTGGAGTACATCGAGAACAGGACTTATAAATCCAGTAGCAGTATTCGACCCAGTTGAACTAGAAGGAACAACGGTTACAAGAGCATCCCTACATAATGTATCAATTTTAAAAAATCTTGAACTAGGACTAGGAGATCAAATATCAGTATATAAAGCAAATATGATAATTCCTCAAGTAGCATCTAATGAAACAAAAAGTAATAGCTTAAACATTCCTGATAAATGTCCAGTGTGTAACGAGTCATCTACTATTGTAAAAAACAACGAAGTAGAATACTTATACTGCCTTAATGAATTTTGCCCTGCAAAATTATTAAAAAGATTAAGTTTATTTGTATCAAGAAATGCAATGAATATTGATGGAATATCAGAATCTATCTTAAATAAATTAATAGAAGAAAAAATGATATCTCATTTCGCAGATATTTACCATTTAAATAAATATCAAGAACAAATAATTAACTTTGAAGGTTTCGGAAAAAAATCATATGACAATATGATTGATTCAATAGAAAAATCAAGGAAAGTTAAATTAGCAAACTTCATCTTCTCACTAGGTATTAAAGATATTGGACTATCAAGAGCAAAACTAATATGTAAAAAATATAAAAATAATTTAGAAGTAATAAAAAATCTATCATTTGAAGATTTAAACAATCTTGATGGAATAGGTGAAGTAATAGCAAAAAACTGGGTTACAGAATTTCAAAATGATAAATTCATATTTGAATTTAATAAACTATTAGAAGAACTAACATTTATAGATACCAACCAATCAAAT
Source organism: uncultured Muribaculaceae bacterium (assembly GCA_964368665.1). GTDB lineage: Bacteria > Bacillota_I > Bacilli_A > RF39 > UBA660 > CAYJCL01. The sequence continues at coordinate 1,257 of CAYJCL010000036.1, read as the reverse complement.
AAAAATACTCTAGAAGAATTAACAATTGTAATTACTGGTAGTATTGAAAATTTTAATAATCGTGATGAACTAGTAGATTATATTGAAAATCATGGAGGTAAAGTAGTTAAAGCTATATCAAATAACGTTAATTACTTAATAAACAATGATATAAATTCTACTTCATCAAAGAATAAAAAAGCCAAAGAATTAGGAATTAATATAATCTCTGAAAACGAATTGTTAAATATGAGTAAATAACTATTTACAATTAATAGTAATTATTATATAGTTAAATTAGAGGTGGTTTAAGAATGGAAAATTTAAAAAAAGAATTAACAGTATTATTAAGCACTAGAAAAGTAAACATTAGAGACATAGTTGCATTTTTATGTGAAGAATACGATGTTACGCCTGAAACAATTTATAAAGAAATATCAAAATTAGAAGAAAGTGAAAACTTTAGCAGCGCTAAAGTTGAAACCCCAACTTCTAATTTTTTTGTTGGCATAATCAAACGTAATAGGTCAGGTAGATATATAGAACATCAAGGAAAAAAATATAAAATAAAAGACAATCTCCACATAACTGGAGATAAAGTAGAATATCTATTTGAAGATAATAAAATACTAATTAACAAAATAGTAGACAGAAAAAAAACAAACTTTATCTGTGAAGTAAAACTAGAACACGGCGAAATAAAACTAACACCATTTTCAGAAAGTCACGATTTACCAATCAACATAAATGTCAAAGAGTTTAAATATATAGTTGATGGTGACAGAGTTAAAATGGAATTAAGCAAAGAATTAATCGATGGAAAATATAATGGAATGTTAGTTAAAAAAATATGTAATAGTAGAGATATGGATTCAACAATAAAAACCCTATGCGAAGTTAATGGATTTCCAACAGAATTTTCAAAAGGAGCAATGGAAGAAGCAAAAAACAACCCTACAAAAGTACTAGAAGCAGATTCGAAAAATCATAAAGACTATCGTCAATTAAAATTTTTCACTATTGACGGATCAGATACAAAAGATAGAGATGATGCGATTAACATCGAAAAAACTCCTAACGGAGAAATAATTCTTAGAGTTGCTATTAGTGACGTATCACATTATATAAAACCAAATTCTCATTTATACAATGAAGGACTACTAAGAGGAAACTCAGTGTATACTCCAGGAGCAGTAAATCCACAATTTCCTCAGTTACTAACAAATGGAATATTATCATTAAACGAAGGAGTAGATAGATTAGTAAAAATAAGAGAAA
>CAYJCL010000035.1:0-6987 GCA_964368665.1 uncultured Muribaculaceae bacterium | reverse complement strand
TCTTTTGTATACTCTAGTTCAGCACTTTGTGCTGTTTCTATTTTTTGAGCATTATCTTCAGATTTTGCTTTAATTATTGATATTTGTTCTTCTTTTGTTTTGTTTATGTAGTCTTCAATAATCATTAACTCATCTGAATTTAAATTTGATCTCATTTCGTCAGTTATTTCTGCTTGTGTTAATAATAAGCTATCTTCGTTTTTAGCATTTAATTTATCTGTAAGCGATTGACTTTTTTCAGCCATTTTAGTTATTATTCTAAATAATTCACCAATTTCATATTCTAATTTTTCTGCATTTTGTTCAGTAGGTGTTGGTGTTTGTTGTTCTGTTTTTTTTGCTTCTAACCCTTTTAAGTGTGCTTCATATCCACTTTTAAAATATGCATGTATTGCATTTATTTCATCAGGTGTATAATGATTATCTTCCATTAAAATACTTTGGATTTTATCTTTATTATTTTCATAATCTCCTATAAATCCGTCCAATTGATTAGTGTCTACATTTGCTTTTCTTAGTGTAGCTCCTAATCTATCTTTTAATTCTTCTGTCATTTATTAATTTTCCCCCTTTATATTTTCATTATAATAATCAACTAATTTTTGAATATCTTTTGAAAATATTGGCATGATTTCTGTTAATATTTCATTATCAGTTTCATCAGCCACTGTATCATCTATTATATTTATTACTTTGTATTCTTCTGTTGGTTCATTGCTGTTTAATTCATTAATTAATGCATATCCAATTCCTTTGAATTCGATTACATCAAGCACTACGTATTCTTTTTCGTCATATTCGATTACGTCCGAAATTTCTAATTTCATAGCTAGCTCCCTTCTTTGCAGTAATTATAGCATAAAAGCTATAATTTGTCATTATTTTTGTCTTTTTTGTTTTTTTTATTTACACTGTTTATTTCTTTGTTTCTTTTCCTTACTAACTGATATAGTAACACTGCAATAACTATGCCTGTTACTTCTATTGTTAATAATGGATTGAAAAACTTTAGAAATGGATATACGTTTACTATATATGCAGGTATTTCTGATGAGTAAATGTAATTCATATCAAATATAATATTAAATGGCATCATTCCAAATATTAATATATTTACGAATATAGCAGATCCTATAATGTGTTTTCTTTCTATTTTGTAGTTTAATGCAAAATACGAAAAGAAGCTTGCTACTATAAATACATGATGAGATATGAAATATTCATAAAATTTAAAGTAGTCCCATGATGATGGCAATTCTGGCCATAGCATGGCTGGAATTGGTCCTATAAATGAGAGGAACAATGTATATTTAAGAATATTGTCTTTTTTTGTATATATTGCATATATAAATATGTAGTTTGATATAAAGCATAGGTGTAATGGTAGATGAATTGTATAATCAAATATTCCATATATTATATTTGTTGCAAAATATATTAATTGACTAAGTAGCATTATTGTCGCTACTATTATTAGTATTTTCCTTGATTTATTTTGGTCAATTTTTGATATTTTATTTCTATTAATATAAATTAATATCATTGGAATTACTGCTAATAATATACTAAAGATGTGATTGAATCCAAACATATCATATGATGGACCTGGATTATTATTTACAATAAATTCTTCTATCATACATTAAACCTAAAATGACAAATATCTCCATCTTTCATAATATATTCTTTTCCTTCAAGTCTAAGTTTACCTGATTCTTTAACTAGTTTTTCATCTTTTAGTTCTTCTAAATCTTTATAGCTCATTACTTCTGCTTTGATAAATCCTCTTTCAAAGTCAGTATGAATTATTCCTGCACAGCCTGGAGCTTTAGTTCCTTTAATGAATGTCCAAGCTCTTACTTCGTCTGTTCCTACTGTGAAGAACGTTTGAAGACCTAATAAATCATATGTCGCTCTAATTAATAAATCTAGTCCGCTACTGTTAATATCTAGTTCTTGTAAGAACATTCTTTTTTCTTCTTCGTCTAGTTCTGATAATTCACTTTCAATTTTTGCACTCATAATAATAACTCTAGCATCTTCTGATTTTGCGTGTTCTTCGACTAATTTTGTATATTCATTAGATCCAGCTACTGCATCAGACTCATTTACATTTGCTACATAAATAATAGGTTTAGCAGTAATAAAGTTGAATGCTTTGATGATTAGTTTTTCTTCTTTATCTAAATCTAAAGTTCTTATTGCTTTATTATTCATTAATGTTTCTTTGATTTTTGAAAGAGTTGCTAATTCAAGTAAAGATTCTCTATCTTTAGTTGTATGTGCCTTTTTTTCTATTTTACCTATTCTGTTTTCTACAATTTCTAAGTCTGCGAAGATTAATTCAATATTAATGATATCTATATCTCTTAATGGATCTATTCCACCCTCTACATGAGTTATATCTTCATCTTGAAAGCATCTTACTACTTCTACTATAGCATCTACTTCTCTTATATGAGAAAGAAATTTATTACCTAATCCTTCTCCTTTTGAAGCACCTTTTACTAGTCCTGCTATATCCGTGAATTCAAATGTAGTTGGTACGAGACTTTTAGGTATGTACATATTATTTAATACATCTAATCTTTTATCTGGTACTGTTACTACTCCTACATTTGGTTCGATTGTAGCAAACGGATAGTTTGCTGCTAAAATGTTCTTTTTTGTTATTGCGTTGAATAATGTAGACTTTCCTACATTTGGTAATCCAACTATTCCTGCTTTTAAAGCCATATATATCACCTGCTTAATTATATAAAAAAACAACTGAAATATCAATTGTTTTACAAAATATCTTATTATACTGTTGCTAAACCGTCTATTCCTAGTGGTAATCCTGCTACATACCATACAATAACTAGTATCAATAAAGCTAGTCCTATAAGTAGTGAATATGGTATTTGATATTTTAATGTAGTAAATAAACTTACTGGTTTATCTCCTTGATTATACTTTTCTATATATGCTAAGTATATTACGAAATATGCTAGTAAAGGTGTTAAACCTGTTGTTAAAGCTTCACTAAATCTCATTACTACTTGAGAATATTCAGGGCTTAATCCTGAGTTCATAAATGCTTGAACTGTTGCTACTGATAGTATTGCCCATTTTGTTGGTCCACTTGGAACAAATATATGTGCAATTGCGCCTAATATAAACACTAAAATTATTAATGGTATATCAGTAAATCCAGTATTTGATATTATATCTGCAAAATAAGCTATTATTACTGTTCCTATTTCTGTTGTTTTGAATACGTTAATTAGTACTGATGCAAAGAATATTAATATTAGTGTATTTCCTGTTCCGTCAAGTGAATGACTTAATTGGTCACAGAAATCATTATTATTTTTTATATTTCTAGCACCTATTCCATATAATAATCCTAGGATTACAAAGAATATTGTCACTATGAAGACGAATCCATTACTAAAGAATGATGCATGGCTAAATAGTTTATCAATATATAGTGTTTGGCTATAGTCTAGTAAATTTCCACTAAATGGAAGTCCTGGAATTATATTATAAATTATTATAATTAAATATAGGAAACCACCAATAGCTGCAAGTACTAATCCTCTATATTCTTTTCTAGTTACTTTATATTCTTTTTTTTCTTCTTTAAATTCATATTTTATTATTTTATCTGCTATTATTTTTTCTGTGATAAATGTAATTATAAACGCTGTCATTATTGAAGCAATAGTCATTATAAATATAAATAACCATATACTAACATTTAGATTAGATACTACATTAGCGCTTAGAACTGTATCACTAAGCATTGTGCTATCTATTGATGTAAATAAGATACTTAGTCCTGATCCTGCGGTTAAACCTGCATATGTCGCTACTATACCTAGTATAGGGTTTCGCCTTCCGTGGAGGAAGAGTAATGCACTTAATGGGATAAGGATTATATAACCTAAATCACCTATAAGACTACTTAATATACTTATTAGTACAATTACAAAAGTAATTGTATTTTTTGTGATATTTTTTGTCCATAAAGTGAATATTGTTTTTAAAAAACCACTTTTTTCCATTATACCAATACCAATAAGCATTATAATTAACATGCTTAATGGTGTGAACGTAGCAAAGTTTGATACAGTGCTTGTAAATATGTATTTTATTCCAGATAAACTAAATAATGATTCTACAGTAACTAATACTGATTCATATTCATTAGTATTTGGATTTATTTGATAATAAGTTGATTCAAAACCAATAAGACTTAGAAACCCACTTAATACTACTGTTGCAATAATTAAGATAGTGAATGTCATTATTGGATTTAATACTAATTTATTTTTTAATTTATCCATTTTATTCTCCTATTATTTTTTTTAATTTACGATCGAATTCTATTCGATCTATCATTATTTCTCTATTGCAGTTGATGCATTTGATTTTTACATCTACACCAACACGAGTAACAATCCATTCGTTTGTACCACATGCATGTGGTTTTTTCATGATTACTTTATCATTTATTTTTATTGGTCTTACCATTATGAACCTCCAATTGTGGGTATGGTATTTTGATTTTTTTCTTATCTAGTGTCATTTTTATATTTCTTAATGTTTTTCTTTTAATATCCCATTGTAGTTCTTGATTACAAACTATTTTTATACGATAGTTAACTGAAGATGAATCTAAAGTTTGAACACCTAAATATTCAGCTTTATTTTTGTGAACTCCTTCTAGTTCTGAGATGTTATTAATTATCTCTTCAATTACTTTTTCGACTGTTTCTACTTTTTCTTCATAGGCAATTGGTATATCAATAATTACTTCTGCTGCTTTTTGTGAAATATTTACTATTTCAATAATATTTCTATTTGCTAATATTAACACTTCCCCATTTAAATTTTTAATTCTTGTACTTTTTAATCCAAATGCTATTACTTCTCCTGTAAAATTATTAAAACTTGGATATCTTACTATATCCCCAACCACAAAGTAGTTTTCCATAATAATTGTAATTCCGGAAATGATATCTTTTAATGTATCTTGAAGAGCTAGTCCTAAAACTACCCCTATAACACCAAGTCCTGCTATTAGTGATTTGGTATCTACTCCTAGAAATTCTAATATTATTAGTAGTGCAATAATTATGATAAAGTATTTAATAACATTTTGGACTAAATTTACTACTGTTTTTCCTCTTTTTATTTCGTAATTATTTTTTCCATTAAGAGCTATTTTATTAGTTAGTTTTATAGCTGTTTTATATATTATTAGTGAACCAATTATTGTAAATACAATTCCGTATACTTCTTTTCTAGTTATAAAAGCAATTATTGTTTCTAGTAAATTCATTATTCACCATCCAATTCTAAACCTATTATTTCTAAAATTCTTTCTAAATCCTTGTCATTGACATATGGAATTTCTATTTTTTTGGGTGAAATTTTTACTTTGGCACCAACGTGCTCACATAAATGTTTCTCGTAAATGCTAGTTTTTAAATTATAATTATGTTTTTTTATAGTATTAACTCTAGGTATGTGTTTATCTGTTGAGATTTGTTCTAAATCTCTAACACTTAAGTTTTCACTTTTGATTTTATTAGCTAAGTTTATTATTTGATTTTCATCTGCTAATTTACTTAATACTCTAGCATGTCCCATACTTAATGTATGATTTGCTAATAATTCCTTAACTTCTTTTGGAAGTCTTAAAAGTCCTAGTAAGTTAGTAATATGACTTCTACTTTTACCAAATTTCACCGCTAATGCTTCTTGAGTTAAGTTTTCAAATTTAATAATTTTTTCATAAGCTTCTGCTTCTTCAATAGGATTTAAATTTTCTCTTTGTATATTTTCAATGATAGCTATTTCCATCATTTCTATATCATTAAATTCTTTAATTATTGCTGGAATTTTATCTAAGCCTGCAATTCTTGCAGCTTTTGTTCTTCTTTCTCCTGCTACTAATTCATATCCTTTGATACTTTTTTTAACAATGATCGGTTGCACTACTCCGTGTTCTTTAATAGAGTTGGCCATGTCTTGTAATGCGTCTTGATCGAATGTTTTTCTAGGTTGATAAGGATTGCTTCTAATTTCATCTAGAGGTATTTCAATTACTTCGTTAGTTTTAGTAGTTTTGACAATTTCTTTTTCAAAGTTATCAAAATCTATTCTTTCGTTTGAAAATAATTGTTCTAATCCTTTTCCTAATGCTTTTCTTTTAGTTTCCATTTCTTAAAATCACTTCCTTAGCTAAGTTTTGGTAAGCTAGTGTTGCTCTACTATCTGCATCATAATCGCTGATTGGTTTTCCATGACTTGGAGCTTCTACTAATCTTACCAATCTAGGAATTATTGTATCAAAAACTTTGCTTCCAAAATACTTTCTTACTTCTTCTATTACTTCTAAACCAATGTTAGTTCTTGAATCTAACATAGTTAGTAATACACCTTCAATTCTTAAGTTTGTATTCATATTTGATTGGATTGTTATTACTGAGTTGAGTAATTGGGCAATTCCTTCTAATGCAAAGAATTCGCATTGTACTGGAATAATTACTGAATCACTAGCTACTAAAGCATTCATTGTAGTAATTCCTAGTGATGGTTGGCAATCAATTATAATATAGTCGTAATTTTCTTTAACAGTGTCCAATACTAGTCTAAGTTGATCATTTTGTCTAAAGGTATTATCTTCTAACATTTTTTTTACAAATTCTACATCTACACCTGCTAAATTTATTGTAGATGGTATTAATGACAAATTTTTAAACTTTGTTTTAATAATTGTTTTTTCTGGAGTAGAATTAAGAGTTATCAAATCGTAAATATCCGCTTTAAAATCTCCGTTATTGTATCCTAAACCTGTCGTGGCATTTCCTTGTGGATCAAGATCTATTAGTAATGTCTTCTTGCCTTCTTTTCCTAAAGCAGCTGCTAAATTTATACTTGAAGTAGTTTTTCCTACTCCTCCTTTTTGATTTACTAATGATATTATTTTTGCCA
>CAYJCL010000034.1:0-6994 GCA_964368665.1 uncultured Muribaculaceae bacterium | reverse complement strand
TTATTAATTATCAATTAATTTTTATTTTATGGATTGTAAAGTAAAAACATATATCTCAAAAAAAGAGATATATGTTTGATGAGTGTTTTTAAAATATAATTTGACAAGTTTTACTGAAATTAGTCTACTTTACAACATTTGATATATAATTTAGACTCGTAAATTTCCTCGCAGGGTTTCTTTCAATACATTTCAAGAAACCCTGCACCTCTACACCTAGGCTCTACTGCACTTCGTGCTTGTTTGTTTCCCTCCATCATCTCGTGCTTTGCTCAAGATGATGCTGTCCCGATTTTTGGTGCGTTCGCGCAAGGTGAAAAATCGGGACGAGTCCTCGCCCAAAATCTCTGCTGCTTTAGACGATTTTTTATTTTTCTACTGTGCTGCGAGCAAAAGCACTGAGCGGGCGGAATACTCCTTGTAACTATAACCTTCGCTGTAGTTGAAAGCGAATATTCCTGCATTGGCAGCGTCATTAGAATTCCCGCCCCGTATGAACCAGGAATGCGACGAAACGACGAAACTAGCAGAATCAGAATTCCAATTTGTCATTGGATTCCAAGAAATATTTAATTCTGTTGTTGCATCACCATATAATCCTCTTGTATAATCCGTAGCACTCGAGCTGTGAGCGTATGAATCATAGTACTTTGCATCTGGGGCAGTGGTGAAACCTGACTTTGATGAATAGAAGTCTCCACTACTATCTTGCATATTTCCCATTACATATTCCCATCTTCCTCCTGCCATATCATATATTCCTGTTATATTATGGGTTGTACTTGCATTAACACCACTCTCTGTTTCCCATCTATTACTTGCAGGACATATTTCTATTCCAGTTACATTATTTGCTACTGGTGTTTCCTCATCTCCACATCCTGTTACAATGTCATAAACATAAACATTATTAAAATAATTATTGATCCCCATTCTCACTGAACACGTTATATCATCTTCACATATTCCGTATTTTGATTGTGATAAATACGCTACTGCTCCCCATTCTGTATTTTTCATCATATGTACATCTGTTGTTGCATCCATTGAATATGTTGTCATTGCATTATTTATTTTATCATACATTGTACTTACATTTGTACTATGTACTGAATTAACATTTGGTTTTATTATATATTCTACATTTGCTGTTGACTCAGATTCACCATCATTAAATCCCATTTCAAATTTTCCCACCCAAATACCAGCTTGTTCTACTCCACCAAAAGTAAATGCTGGGTGAACTATTACATCATTATTTTCTATATCTGTATTAACTGTACTAATTGGTACAAAGTTTATTTCTATTGATTCAGAAGCATTTACAATAGAAGATTTTTTATATTCATATCTTGGTATCCATACATACATCTGCTCAATTGATTCCATTGGTATAACAGTTCCAGCCGACGCAGTTAAATAAGTATTATCATTTACTATCACTGCATTCGCCCATTCAGAATTAGTGTAGTTATACCATTCTTGAGAAGTATCAGCTATCGTTACAACACCTGTTCCTTCTTCAATTAATACTGGCACCAATTTAGAATCTAGCACTGGATCATTACCTGCTATAGTCGGATCTTCATAATCATTACCACCTGGTTCATCAACTACTTGTTTCATTTTTATTGTTATTTCAAAATACTTATTAATTGCAGCATTTTGATTTAAATCTTCATTAAGAAATCTAATTACTAGATAATACTTTGTATCTTCAAAAGTTGATAAATCATATTTAACTTTATCTACTGAAATATCTCCACTAGTATTATTAGCAATACCTGATGCTATTGCAGCATCTGGTATTGTAAATCCATTTGGTGTTAGTGAATCATCTACATATAAATTATATATATCATCACTAAGTGTTCCTTCTACTCTAGTTATTGTATTACTATAATCAGTAGTTTTATATAACTCATAAGTTATCCAATCTCCATAATCTTCATGAATATTAGTTTCAAGTACTATTTCATAAGTACCAGTACCGCTTGTTACACCATCTGGCACTACTACTTGAAAATCTTGAACTCCTATCCATCCAGGATATATTCCAGATTCCGGAATATTTAGGGATGTTCCTGGAACATATTCCACAGTATTTATTTCCTTAGCTGCTCCACTTACTCCTACATCTGAATTGTTATTTGTTGCATAAAAAAACGCATAAGATACTCCTGTTATCGTTAACAATAGAGCAATTGCTCCAAATAATAGGATACTTGATTTTTTCATATTCTCACCTAGTATAATATTAACATTTATTTATATATTAGTAAAGTATTTCATCATTGCTATCAACTATGTATTTAATGTCTTTTATTAGTTTGACTTTATTGAATATTCCATAACTAAATATTTCGATATTTTCTTTAGAGAAGTAATTAATTATTTTAGGGGTTATGATTTTATTTAATAAACAAATAAAATCATATTCTACGTAATTATCTTCACTATTAATTATATAGTTTAAATATCCTAGTTTGAATTTTGGTTTTAACTTTGCTAGTTCTTGAATATATTTTTTATTAAAACTCATTATGTAGATATTGTTATATTTGTTCAGTTTGTTGATTATTCTTTGTTTATTGATGTTAGTATCTTTTATTTCTATTAGTATTATTTTATTAGTTTTTATTTTTAAGATATCATCTAATAGTACTAAGTCTTTTTTCAGTTTATTATAGTTAGTATTTTTTATTAGTTTGTTTTTATAGATTGGGTCATGGACTAGGACAAGTTTTTTATCTTTGGTTATTCTTAGATCTATTTCTACTCCATCATATTTGTTACTCATTAAAGCATTATATACTGCCTTATATGAGTTATCTTTATTATTGGTTGTTACTAAACCTCTATGTGCTATTAGCATAAAAAATCACCTAATATAGTATATTAGATGATTTATAATAGTTTAATTAATATTTCATTCATGATGTATAATTTATCTGGATGAATTTTTATGTTACCATCTTGATAGATTAATTCTTTATTATTAATTAGTTCTTGGACGTTGAATACTTCTTGGATGTTTTTTTCGTATTTATTGTAGAATTCTTGAAGATTTATACCGTTAATTAATCTAAGACCTAGCATCAATTCATTATCTAGGATATCTTGATTACTTAGTACTTCTTCTTTGTTTAGATAATTTCCTTCTATATATTTATTGATATTTTTAGTATTTTCATATCTTACACTATTAATATATCCATGAGCTCCTAGACCAAAGCCATAATATTCTTTATTTTGCCAGTAAGCTTTATTATGGATTGATTGTTTATTTTCCTTTGCAAAGTTACTTATTTCATAGTGATTATAATTTTTAAGTTTTCTTCTTATTATATTATACATTTCACTATCTAAGTCTTCATCGATAGGATTAATTCCTTGAATAGCTATTTTAGTATTATCTTCTACTATTAGAGCATAGGTACTAATATGTTCTGGATTTAATTTTAATATTAGATTTATATCTTTTTTTAATGTATTAATTGTTTCTTTTGGTACTCCATAGATTAAATCTATATTAATATTATCAAATCCATATTCTCTACATAGTTTGATAATACTTTCTGCTTCTTTATAAGTATGATTTCTTTCTAAAAATTTTAATTTTTCTTTATCAAAAGATTGAACTCCTATACTAAGTCTTGTTACATTGTTATCTTTTAAGATAGTTAATAATTCTTCATTAATATCATTTAAATTACATTCAAATGTTATTTCTATATCAGGAGATTTTTTGATTGTATTAATAATATCAAATAAGTATTTTAAATCTTTTTGATTTAATGCACTTGGTGTTCCTCCACCAATATAGATAGTATTTATTTCTTCTCCCAGGTATTTATCTTTTATTTCATTTAATAAAGAGTTTAAATACTTTGTTATAAATGAAGGATGATTTAATATTTTAGGGAAATCACAATAAGAACATATACTTTTACAAAATGGGATATGAATATACATATGATTCATATTATCTACCTCCAATACCTGGTATTTCTATATTATAAATTGAATTTAATGAGTTATATAATTCGTTATCATATTCTTTTAATACGGTCATTAATTCTTGATATGTATTGTTATCAATTTTGAATATTTTACAGATGTCATCTGTAGTTGATTCAAAATTTGAATACAATTCAAAGTTTATCATTAGAAACTTAGCTATTTTTATGGACAGCGTTATTTTTAAAGTTGTTTCTTCATCATATTTTGATGTAGAACCAACAAATCTTCTTTCTTCTGGAATATATATTCTTTCATTAATAATACTAGAAATATATCCGTTATCAAAACCTCTTTGTTCTTCATTTATATGTATTTGTTCTTCGATTTTTTGTCTAATTTTTTCATTATATATAAGTGATATTTTTTCGTGATGTAGACATCTTCTTATTGTTGATTTTGGTAAGTTAAGCAAGTTAGCTAGTCCGATCGATGTTATATTTCCGTTATAGTGTAAAAATGTATCTACTACTAATTTTATTTTAGTGTCTTGAGACATATTATTTGTTGCTTTATCATAACATTTTTCAATAATTGGTAATGGTATCTTTGATTCGTTTGCTATTTCTTCTATAGATATATTTTTGTTATCTTTTAAATAATCTTTTACTATTCTTAATACTTGATTATGAATTACTCTACTTACTGTTGGTTTATCTAACGAAGTTAATTCACATAATTCATCTATAGTATAACTATTGTTATTATCAAATTGTTTTAGTATTATTACTTTTTTATCATTGTAATCCATTATTTTTCCACCTTTAATACTGCTAGGAAGGCTTCTTGAGGTATTTCTACACTACCAATCATTTTCATTTTCTTTTTACCTTCTTTTTGTTTTTCTAGTAGTTTTCTTTTTCTAGTTATATCTCCACCATAACATTTTGCTAATACATTTTTTCTCATAGCTGAGATATTTTCTCTTGCAATTACTTTTGCTCCAATACTTGCTTGGATTGGAACTTGGAACATTTGTCTTGGTATTATTTCTTTTAATGCTTCTGTAACTGATTTACCTCTTTGATAAGCAAAGTCTTTATGAACTATTATAGATAATGCATCTACTATTTGGTTATTAATTAAGATATCCATTTTTACTAAGTTACTAGGTTTATATCCAATTATTTCATAATCAAATGATGCGTATCCTTTTGTCGATGATTTTAATTTATCAAAGAAATCATAAACTATTTCTGCTAGTGGGATATCATAATGGATATTAACTCTTGTTTCGTTGATATAATCCATACTGATATATTGGCCTCTTTTATCTTGGCATAATTCCATGATTGCGCCAACGTATTCACTTGGTACAAAGATATTAGTTCTTATATATGGTTCAGATATTTCACTGATTGATCCTCGATCAGGCATTTTTGTTGGTGAATCAATTGTTAGACTTGTTCCATCAGTTTTTATTACTTCGTAAATAACTGATGGTGATGTAGCAATAATATTTATTCCAAATTCTCTTTCTAGTCTTGTCATGATTATTTCCATATGTAAAAGTCCTAGGAATCCACAACGGAATCCAAAACCTAGTGCATCTGATGTTTCTGGTTCGAAGTTTAGTGCTGCATCATTTAGTTTTAATTTATCTAAAGCATCTCTTAGCGCTGGAAATTTATTTGGTTCTACTGGAAATAATCCTGAGTAAACCATTGGTTTCATTGGTTGATATCCTGGAAGCGGTTCTGTTGCTGGACTTTTTGCTAGAGTTATTGTATCCCCTACGTTAACAAGTCCAATATCTTTGATGCTTGCCGAGATGAAACCTACTTCTCCTGATATTAGTTTGTCTTTTTTTAGTTCATGTGGTGTTGATATACCTAGTTCTACTACTTCAAATTCGGCATTAGTAGCCATCATTTTTATTTTGTCTTTAACACTAACACTACCATCAACTATTCTTACTAGAGCGATAACTCCTCTGTATGGATCAAAGTAACTATCGAATATTAATGCTCTTAGTGGTTTTTCGTTTTCTATTTTTGGAGCTGGTATTCTTTCTATTACTGCGTTAATTAAGTCTTGAACCCCTACTCCTGTTTTTCCACTACAAAGTATTACTTCTTCTTTTTTGAACCCTAGAACTCTTTCTAGTTCTTCACATACTTTATCAACATCTGCATTTGGTAAATCTATTTTATTTATTACCGGTATGATAGTTAAATCATTATTCATTGCTAAGTATAGATTTGCTAATGTTTGAGCTTCAATACCTTGTGCTGCATCAACAACTAAGATTGCTCCTTCGCATGCTGCTAGACTTCTTGATACTTCATATGAAAAATCGACATGTCCTGGTGTGTCAATTAAATGAAGAATATATTCTTCATTGTTATATTTTGTTTTTAATTGAACAGCATTTAATTTGATAGTAATTCCTCTTTCGCGTTCTAAGTCCATACTATCTAATAATTGATCTTGTTTTTCATATTCATTAACTGCACCAGTCATTTCAAGTATTCTATCTGCTAGTGTACTTTTACCATGATCAATATGGGCGATGATTGAAAAGTTTCTTATATTTTTTTGTTGCATATTTGCCTCACCTATTTCGTTACTATTTTACCAAATAATTACTAAATTAACAATTGTTTATTTTTTCATAGTAAAAGAACTCTATTTAGAGTTCTCTTTGCTACATTCTGGACATACTTTTTCGTTATCTTTTTCTACCATTTGAGAATCACACGTTGGGCATTTTTCATCGATAGGTTTATCCCAAAATGCTGTTTTACATTTAGGGAAGTTATTACATCCGTAGAATACTTTTCCTCTTTTAGTCTTTCTTTCAACTATTGAGCCGCCGCATTTTAAACATTTAGCTACTTCAATAATTTCTTTTTCTTCTTTTTTTATATATTTACATGTTGGATAATTTGAGCAAGCTACGAATTCTCCGTAACGACCATTTCTTTTTACTAGTGGTGAGTTACATTCTGGACACATTTCTCCAGTCTCTTCT
>CAYJCL010000033.1:0-7220 GCA_964368665.1 uncultured Muribaculaceae bacterium | reverse complement strand
TTTTACATATAATATTAGTATATAATTATTTTGGTGATTATATGAGAGTAGATTATTTTATAAGTGAATTAATTAATGATATAAATGATTGTTTGATTGAAGTTAGTAAGAGTGCTTATGATGAGGTAGACAGTAGTAGAGATAACAAAAGTTGACAAAACATGCTCTTACTAGATATAATATCTAAGTAAGAAGGGTGTGGTAATTGATGGGTGAGAGATCTGTGATTACACATGAAGATATTTTAAATAAGGAATTTAAAGTAGAAGTTCGTGGATATCGTATGCAAGAAGTTGATAGTTATTTAGATGAAATAATTAAAGAATTTATAATCCGTGATAAAAGGATTAATAGACTGGAAGAGGAGTATACTCTTGTTAGTCAAGAAAATGCTTTACTACGTGATGAACTTCGTAAAATGAAGAGTAATTTAGAGGCAATGGGTTCTAGTAATATGAGCCGTTCTCAAGTTACAAATATTGACCTTCTTAAAAGACTTGGAGAACTTGAAAAAGCTGTCTTTGGAAAACATGAATAAAATCTGGGCAAATGCTGCTTAATTATATTGAGTAGAGGAAAGTCCATGCTCGCACAGACTGTGATGTTTGTAGTGTTTGTGATTAGGGAAAAAATAACCTAATGAAGCGAAAGCTTACGGCTTCGAGGTAACCTGAAATGGTTATAGTAGATGTAAAAGTGCCATAGAGACGAATCTGTTTAGAAATGAACAGGGTGGAACGGGGTAAACCCCACAAGCGAGAAACCCAAATTTTGGTAGGGGAACTCTTAGTGAATAAACGAATTTAACTGAGGGACCTAGTAATAGGTAGATAAATATTTGCCGCCCTTTAAGGGTACAGAACATGGCTTATAAGATTTTATTTTTTTAATTTATGAAAAGGAGTGACGATCTTGAACGAGATTGGAGAACAACTCAGATTTACACGTGAAGGTTCTGGTATTAGCTTAGAAGAAGCTAGTAATGATTTAAAAATCAAAGAAATGATTTTAGAGAACATTGAAGAGGGTAATATTGGTTGTTTTAAGGATATATTTATACTTAAAGAATACATATATAATTATGCTAAGTATTTAGGTATTGATCCTGAGGCGATTACAGATGAATTTAATGAATATTTATTTGAATATACTTCTAAGATTCCATTAACTGAAATTGAAAAAGCAGTTAATGATCAACCTAAGGAGAATAGTGATAAGGTAGTATCACCTTATACTAAAATGCCAAGTAAATATAAAAAGAAGAATTTTGTAGTCATATATATTGCAATTGCAATATTAGTTATTTTAGCTATTGTTTGGTCTGTAAGACAAATAACAGTTAATAATGCTGTAACTAATCAAATTAGTTATGTGGAGTAGAGAGGTTTTATATGAAAATGAATTTGCCAAATAAATTAACAATGGTTAGAATATTTTTGGCTGTAGTTATTCTTGCTTTATTAATGACTCCTTGGAGTGCTATGGGTATTACGATGCCTAGTTATATGATATACAATGTCAGAGTTGAATTAATATATTTAATTAGTGGTGTATTATTTTTGATAGCATCAGTTACTGATTTTCTAGACGGATATATTGCTAGAAAATATAATTTAGTTACTGATTTTGGAAAAGTTATGGATGCTATTGCTGATAAGATGTTAGTTAATGGTTTATTAATTATATTAGCTTATGATGGGTTTATAAGTATTGTAGTTCCAGTAGTAATAATATCTAGGGATATAGTAACTGATTCAATTAAAATGATTAGTGGAAGCAAAGGTAAAGTAGTAGCTGCTAGTATTGCTGGTAAAGTTAAAACGATTTGTATGATGGTAGGTTTAACTTTAGTGTTATTTTACAATATGCCTTTTGAATTCTTTGGATGGAGAATTGCTGATGTCTTAATTATTGGTGCTACTGTATTATCAGTTATATCTGGTATTCAGTATTACTTAGTTAATAAAGACTATATATTTACTGAAAAATAACATTTCGAACAAATGTTTGTAAAAAGTATTGACAATACTTTTTTTTTTGATTATAATGAGAATGTAAGTAGGGTTTATAGGAGGAAATAATATGAAAATACTTAATGATACTAAGAATAAAGAGAAAGCTTTAGAACAAGTTTTAGCTGATATTGAAAAACAATTCGGTAAGGGTGCAATAATGAAATTAGGAGATGAGGAACATCGTGAAATTGATGTTACATCAACTGGTTCATTAAGTTTAGATGTTGCTTTGGGAGTTGGTGGAATTCCTAAAGGAAGAATTATGGAAATCTATGGTCCTGAATCTTCTGGTAAAACTACTATAGCTCTTCATGTAATAGCTGAGGTTCAAAAAAATGGTGGAACTGCTGCATTTATTGATGCTGAACATGCATTGGATCCAATATATGCTAAGAAGTTAGGTGTAGATATAGATAATTTATTATTATCGCAACCTGATACTGGTGAACAAGCTTTAGAAATTTGTGAAGCATTAGTTCGTAGTGAAGCTGTTAGTATTGTTGTAATAGATTCTGTTGCTGCATTAGTACCTCAAGCTGAAATTGAAGGTGAGATGGGAGATTCTCATGTTGGTTTACAAGCTAGATTGATGTCTCAAGCACTTAGAAAGTTATCTGGAACAATTAATAAAACTAAAACAACAGCGATTTTTATTAATCAGTTAAGAGAAAAAGTAGGAGTTATGTTTGGAAACCCTGAAACAACTCCAGGTGGTAGAGCTTTGAAATTTTACTCTACAATTCGTTTAGATATTCGTCGTGGAGAACAAATTAAAAATGGAGATAATATTGTAGGTAATAAAACAAATATTAAAGTTGTTAAAAATAAAGTGGCACCTCCATTTAAGATTGCTACTGTAGATATTATGTATGGTGAGGGTATATCTAAAGAGGGTGAATTAATAGATTTAGCAAGTAACATTAATGTTGTTGAAAAAAGTGGAGCTTGGTATGCTTATAATGGTGAAAAAATTGGTCAAGGTAAAGAAAATGTTAAATTGTATTTAAAAGAGAATCAATCTATGATGACTGAAATAGACAATAAAGTTAGAGAACATTATGGTTTTAAGGTAAAAAAAGTTAAAGATAAAGAATAAAAGTGTTGTAAAACACTTTTTTAAATTTTATTTTTTCCTTGATTAAATATGGTTTTCAACTTATAATTAATTTATAGGTATGAATTTATCTATGTTTAGAAGGAGGATTTAATGGAAACTATAACATTTTCCATTTTAATTCTTGTAGGTGGTATACTTTTTGGAGTTGGTACAACTGTATTATATAATAATATTAAAGGAAAAGATGCTACTAAGAAAGCTTCTAGTGTAATTGCTGCTGCTGAAAAGGAAGCAGAAAAGAAAAGAAGAGATGCAATTCTTGAGTTAAAGGAAGAATCGTATCGTACAAAGCAAGAATTAGAAAAAGAGATTAAAGAAAAGAAATCAGAAGTTAGAGAGTCAGAAGAACGTTTGAGACAACGTGAAGATAGTCTTGATAAGAGAGAGCAAAATTTAAATAACAGAGATGAATTATTAGATAAGAAGGATTCTCAATTACAAGATAAGCAATCTTCATTACTTGAAAAAGAAAATAAGATTGAAGAAGTATTAAAAAAAGAAATAGATACTTTAGAAAGTATTTCTAAGTTATCTAAAGAAAAAGCTCATGATTTAATTTTAAAGAAAATTGAAGGTACTATGGCAAGAGAAATTGCTGAGTATATTAAAGAAAAGGAATCAGAAGCTAAGTTAGTTGCTAGTGAAAAAGCTAAACATTTAATTGTTGCTAGTATGCAAAGATATTCAAACGATGTAACTAGTGAACAAACTGTAACTACTATTACTTTACCTAGTGATGAAATGAAGGGTAGACTAATTGGTAGAGAAGGTAGAAATATTAGAACTATAGAAGCTGTTACGGGTGTTGATTTAATTATTGATGATACTCCTGAAGTAATTGTTATATCTAGTTTTGATCCTTTAAGAAGAGAGCTTGCTAAAATAACTATTGATACTTTAATTAAAGATGGAAGAATTCATCCATCTCGTATTGAAGAAGTTTATGATAAAGCTGTTAAAGACGTACATGAAAGAATTACTGAAATGGGTCAGGATGCTGTTTATGAGCTTGGGTTATCTAAGTTAGATGCTGAATTAGTTAGTTTAATTGGTAAGTTACATTTTAGAACAAGTTATGGTCAAAATGTTTTACAACATGCTAAAGAGGTTGCTCACTTAGCTGGTCTTATGGCAGCTGAAATAGGTGAGAATGTTGCTCTTGCTAAAAGAGCTGGATTGCTTCATGATATCGGAAAAGCTATTGATTTTGAAGTTGAAGGTAGCCATGTTGATATAGGTGAGGATTTAGCTAAGAAGTATGGTGAGGATGAAGTAGTAATTAATTCTATTAAATCTCATCATGGTGATTGTGAAGCTACATCTATTATATCTGTATTAATTCAAGTAGCTGATACTTTATCTGCTGCAAGACCAGGTGCTAGAAATGACTCTTTAGAAAATTATATTAAACGTTTAGAACAATTAGAAAGTATTGGAACGACGTTTGAAGGTGTTGATAAAGCTTTTGCTTTACAAGCTGGTAGAGAAATAAGAGTTATCGTTAAACCTGATGAAATTGATGATTTAACTAGTATTAAAATTGCTAGAGATATGAAAGAAAAAATCGAAGCAGAAATGCAATATCCAGGAACAATTAAGATTACAGTTATTAGAGAAACAAGAGTTCAAGAAGAAGCTAAATAGCTTCTTTTTTTCATTAAAAAAACTTCTAATTTTTAGAAGTTTCTCTTATTTCCATAATTACTGGTAGTATTATAGGTCTACGACCTGTTAAGTTATTGATAAATGGATTTAGTTCTAAGATTATTTGATTTTTTAAATCTGTATAACTATATGCTCCTTTATCTAATGTTGTAGTAACTATTTCGCTTATTTTTCTTTCGATTTGTTGAATTAATTCAGCATTTTCATTTACTAGAACAAATCCTCTTGTAGTAACATTTGGTTTAATTAATAATCTTCTTGTTAATGGATTAATATTTAAGATTGTTACTAAAATACCATCTTTACTCATTAATTTACGATCTTTAATTACTGCGTTTCCTACATCTCCGATTCTTGATCCGTCGACATATACGTCGCCGGCTTGAATAGGAGTACCTCTTTTAACACCATCTTTAGATAATTCTAATACATCACCATTATAGCAGATGAATGTGTTTTCTTCTTTGATACCACATTCTATAGCTATTTCTGTGTGTGCTTTTAACATTCTATATTCTCCATGTACTGGCATGATATATTCTGGTTTAGTTAAACGAATCATTAATTTTAATTCTTCTTCTTTAGCATGTCCTGATGTATGAATATCACTAAACTCTGAATTAGTATAAACTTTTACACCCTTTAAATATAATTTATTGATAATTCTATTAATACTTGCAGCATTACCTGGAATAGGTGATGATGAGAAGATTACTAAATCATCTGACATTAATGATATTTGTCTATGAGTACCATTTGCTATTCTTGATAGAGCAGCTAGTGGTTCTCCTTGAGAACCTGTACATAAGATACATACTTCATTTTTCTTTAAATTTTTTGCAGCATTAGCATCAATAAACATTGTTTTATCTTTTAATAAACCATTATTTAATGCTAAGTTGATTGAGTTTTCCATTGAACGACCGAAGATTAGAATCTTACGGTTATTTTCTTTACATGTATCTACTATGTGTTTAATTCTAAATATATTTGATGCAAATGTTGCTATTATAAGTCTTCCATTATGAGTACTAATAATATCACTTAAGGCATCATCTACTACTGATTCACTTTTACTAAAGCCACTTGATAGGGCATTAGTACTATCAGTCAATAACAATTTTACTCCTTTTTCTCCAAGTCTGGCCATTTTATGTAAGTCAGCTATTGGACCAATAGGATTTAAATCGAATTTAAAATCTCCAGTTGAAATAATTGTTCCATTAGGAGTGTTTAATACAATACCAAAACTATCTGGGATAGAGTGAGTAGTTGTAATAAATTCAATATCGAAATATTTTGTTTTGATATTTGATTCTGCATTGATAGTTTCAATGTTATCAAATTTTATATTTCGATCTTCTAATTTATGATTAATTAAATCTACTGCTATTTTAGGAGCATAAATAATAGGTATTTTAACTTGATTAAGCAGGAATGAAATTCCTCCAATATGGTCTTCGTGACCATGTGTTATAAATAAACCTTTTATTTTATTTTCATTTTGTTTTAAATATGTAACATCTTGAATAACGTAATCTACACCTAGTAAATTACTTTCTGGAAACATTACTCCAGCATCTATTATGATTATTTCATCATTATGGATGAATAAATACATATTCTTACCAACTTCGCCTAGTCCTCCTAAAGCAACTATCTTAGTTGATTCTTCTATTGTTTTCATTAAATCTTCCTTTCAAATTAAAAAAATAAAGTAAAACTCATGTGTTAATTATATCAAAAATACTTAATTATTTCAAGTTAATGTGATATATTATTAATATATGGAGGATTTATATGGTTAATAAGGGATTTACTTTAGTAGAGTTGTTGATAGTAGTAGTTATTATAGGTATTATTGGTTTTTTAGCTAGTAGTAATGTTATAGGATTTTTAAATTCGGGAGACGAAGAAGCGCTAGAATCAATAAGAGCACAACTAGATGATGCAGCACTTAGTTATACTTTAAGTGAGTATTATTTACTTAAATGTGATAGTGAAACTTATGATGATTCATCTAATAAGGATGAATGTTCTAAGAGTATAAGTGTTAAAGACTTAATTGATGATGGATATTTTGTTAATAAAGATGATAGATGTAATGTAAATAGTGGTATTGTAGTTTATAAGGAATATGAAACTAATCAGTTGATAGTTTATAAAGGTGGTACTCATAGTAGTATTTGTAGTTAGGAGTATTTTATGATAGAGAAAAAATTTGCTTGGATGAGGGCATTTATAGTAGTATTAATATTTTTAATAGTAGTGTTTGTATTAACTGCTACTGAGTTTTTTGGACTGATGGGTTATGATGAACAAGAGATAATTGATTTGCAAGAAAGCTTAGATAAAGCTGCTTTAAAATATGTAGAAGATAATTATGAGATGGGTTTATGTTTTTATAATATTCCTCCTGGAGT
>CAYJCL010000032.1:1652-7230 GCA_964368665.1 uncultured Muribaculaceae bacterium | reverse complement strand
ACTCTATAATCCTATCCTTAATATGACTAAGACCATAATGACTCTTATCTAAAAACTTTCTAATCGTCTTTAAATCATCCTCATCTACACTACTCTTATTCCAAGGAAGATTAAGTATTAAATCTAAATAATTTCTAATAACCGATGACTCCGGAGAAGACTCATTAGTATGTTCAAATTTTCTTATTTCTTTACTAATCTTATCTCTAGTTTTATCATCAAGACTTAACTCATCTAATAAAGAAATATAATTACCAATTAAATCATCCTTCTCATCATTACTTCCTAATTCCTTTTGAATTTCTTTTAACTTCTCTTTTAAAATAAACTCTTTTTGATTATCTTCAAAAGAAGTTCTCAAATTTTCTTCTATATGATGATCTAATTCTAATACTTGTAATTCTAATCTTAAATCAATAATTAAAGCATTAGCTCTATGATAAGGATTTAATTCTACCATATATAATAATTTTTTATCTAAACCAAGAGGTATATGATTAACTATTATATCTACTAAATCACCTAAATCTTTAGTATTATTAACTACATTAATAAAACTATTAGATACATACTTAGCATTCTTTAAAAAATCTCTAGTTAATTCAACTAACTTTCTTCTAACCGCTAATTCTTTAATTTCATTAAGTTTAGGAAAATCAAACTTAATACAATGAGCTTCTAATATTTCATTATCTAATATATAATTAGCATATGACTTAATCTTAACTCTTCTAACTCCGCTAAGTACTAATCTATAATTACCATTAGGTAATTCTATCTTACTCTTAATAGATGCTATAACTCCTATAAAAGGAAGATCATTAATATCAGGATTCTCTTCAAACTGATTCTTAGGACATACAATTAATAATTCATTATTATGATTTCTTGTAGCAATATTAACTATATTCTTACTAATATTATTATTTAATTCAAGTTTAACTTCTTGAAGAGGGAGTAAGACTAAGTTTTTAAGTAATAACACCGGTAAATTAACAGTCATACTCCACCTCCAAAATACATGATTACTATTATATCTAATCAAAAAAAAAAGTAAATAAATAATTACTCTTTTTTACACTATCTTGTCTATTAAATTAATTAATAACTTCATAAACTAATTTGTAATCAGCTTTATCCCCAATCTTATAAGGAACAGACTTCACATCGATAGGTTTATCACTATACATAGTAAACAATACATCACCAAGTTCTACATAATCATTTAAATGTTTATTAATAACAATCCCAGCATTAAAATCTATCTCATCATCAATAGTTTTTCTACCAGCACCTAACTCCATAGCAAGTTTACCCATCTCTAAAGCATCAATAGATGTAACATATCCATTAAATTTAGATTTAACTTCCATCTTATGTTTAGCAACACTATCTATTAAATTTATATTACCACCTTGATAATTAATAAACTCTCTTAATTTATTTAACCCATCACCCTCAAGTATTTCTTCAACTACTAATACAGCTTTTTCTACATCTATATTACTAGACATACTAATTAATTCACTAGCAATAGTTAAACATAAATTTCTTAAATCTAAATTACCTCTACCAGATAATACATCTACTGCTTCTCTTACTTCTAGTCTATTACCAATATTATATCCTAAAGGAACATTCATATTAGTTAAAATTGCTCTAGTTTTAATTCCACAACTTTTACCAATTTTAACCATTAGATTAGCTAGTTTTCTAGCACTATCTATATCTTTCATAAAAGCACCACTACCAACTTTAACATCTAATATTAAAGTCTTAGATCCACTAGCAATTTTCTTAGACATAATACTAGCAGCTATTAAAGGAATACTCTCTACAGTACCAGTAACATCTCTTAAATGATATAACTTCTTATCAGCAGGAGCTATATTCATCGTTTGAGACATGATAGCTATATTAATCTTCTTAACTTGATCAACAAAATCATCTAAATCTAAAGAAGTATTAACCCCTACAGACTCTAACTTATCTATAGTACCACCAGTATATCCTAAACCTCTACCACTCATCTTAGCAACTTTACAATGAGCACAAGCAACTATAGGTCCTACAATTAATGAAACCTTATCACCAATTCCACCAGTAGAATGTTTATCTACAGTTTTAAATGGTAAATTTAAAACTTCTCCACTATCAGTCATCGCTTTAGTTAAATTAATAGTTTCTTCCTCAGACATCCCATTTAATACTATAGCCATTAATAAAGAAGATATTTGATACTCAGGAGTATCATTAATATGTTTCACAAAAAAACTAATATCATCAATATCCAATTCCTTTTTATTCTTTTTCTTTTCAATTAAATCTAGTATATTCACTTAACTTCTCCCTTAAAAGCATAAGGTAATAACTCACCTAAAGTATGCTCTTTTATTTCCTCATTATTCTTTACATATATTTTAAAATCACTATCACAAAATTCACTCATTACTTGCCTACAAACTCCACAAGGATATGCAGGTTTATTAATATCATTACCAACTATTGCAATAGCAACAAACTCATTCTCACCTTCACTAACAGCTTTAAAAAATGCAGTTCGTTCAGCGCAATTACTAGGGGAATAAGTTTCACTCTCAACATTACACCCAGTATATATCTTACCACTCTTACCAAGTAGTGCAGCACCAACTTTGAAATTAGAATAAGGTGAATAAGAATAACTCCTTGCTTCTATTGCTTTATTCATTAAATCTATCATAAAATACACTCCCATATAATAACATTATAACACAAAAAAATAGACTTAGGGAAGTCTATTTATTTAAAATTAACACAGATCTTGAAGTAGTAGCATTATTTGCTAATCCTTCTAATTTATGAAACGCCCAAACACCACTAGAATTACTAATATTTGCAGAACCACCACGTCTAAACCAATGATGAATATAATATACAAAATAAGCATAATCATCATTCCAATAAGCTTTAGAATTACCACTTTGAAACAATTCCACAGTTGCATCTCCAATTAAACCTCTAGAAAAAGCTGTCATATCATCTTGAGTAGTACCATAATCATATAGATCATAATACTTAGCATCACTAGGCATCGTTGCACTTGTAAAACCAGATAATGAATAATTTATTGAAACATTATCAGAATTTTTTACTACTGCCATCATATACTCAGTTCTACCACCAGCCATATCATATATTCCTGTTATATTATGAGTAGAACTAGCTTTGATTCCATTACTTGTTGTCCACGTGTTATTTGCAGGACAAGTACCAGCCACAGACACATCAGATCCACCACAACCAGTCACTATATCAATAGTTCCATCAATATAATAACTATTTGACGCTACTTTAAGAACAACTCCATTACTTAGACCATTGCTAGTACAATATATATCATCGAAACAAATTCCATATTTAGATTGAGATAAATAAGCAACAGCTCCCCATTCAGTATTCTTCATCATATGAACATCAGTAGAAGCATCTAAAGAATAACTAGTCATAGCATTATTAACATTATCATACATAGTAGATACATTTGTATCATGAACAGAATTAACATTAGGTTTAATAATATAAGTTGTAGAAACATTATTATTAAAATCAGGATCACTAGAATTATCAACATATCCATCATCCCAAGAGTTTTCAAATTTCCCTACCCATATTCCAGCTAATTCATCATTCCCAAAAGTAAATGCCGGATGTATTATAACATCACTATTTTCAATATCAGTATTAACTTCATTAACATTAACAAAAGATACTTCTACCGAATGTGTTGGAGTTTCAATTGAACTTTTAGAATACTCATATCTTGGTATCCATACATACATCTGCTCAATTTTATCCATTGGAATTACTACTCCAGGATCTAACGTCGTAAAAGTAGAATCTACTATAACAGCATTCGCCCATTCAGAATCATTATAATTATACCATTCCTTACTAGTATCAGCTATAGTTATAGTACCAGTTCCTTCCTCAATTAATATAGGAATCATTTTAGAATCCAACTCAGGAGCATTTGCTCCACTAGCATCAACATATACATTATTACTATTTCCAGAAGAAGTTAAGTTAACATCAATTATTGTATTAAAACTCTTACCTTGAGCAGAATTTTGATTAACATCTACTTCATTAAATCTATAAACAATATAATAAGTAGTATCTTCCCACGTAGCCAAATCAAATGACTGAGTATCTAAACTAATCGTTCCACTACTAGAATTAATCACTCCCTTTTTTAAAGCTCCATTAGGTACATTAAAACCAGTAGTAGTTAACGAATCATTAATATATATTTCATTTTGATTATCAGGATTACTCATAAGCTCACCTTCAACTCTTATAATAGTATCACTACTATTAGTAGTTTTATATATCTCATAAGAAACCCAATCACTATATCCAGAATCTACATTAGTCTCCATAACAACTTCATAAGTTCCAACACCTTCATTAACATCACTAGGTTTATTAATGTGAAACTTTTGTACTCCTATCCAACCAGGATAAATTCCATCTACTGGAGTTACTACACTTTGACCATCAACAAAATCAATATTACCTAATAACTTTGCAGCTCCAGAAGCAGTAATACTTCCAGGAGTAGAAGTCGCCCAAAAAAATGCATATGAAGCACCAATAGTAACTAGTAATAAAGAAATAATTGATATTAATAAAACGTACTGCTTTTTCATATCCTCACCTTATATTAATTTTATCATAAAAAAAAGACTAAGAAAAGTCTATTTTTTAACAATATCCATTGCTTGATGCATCTTCATATCATACTTAACAATTTCTAGTCCACCAAAAGCATTTAAGAACTCATCTTCTTTCATACCATAACCTTCAGCCATCTTCTTAGCTTCTGCTTTAGCGTCCTTATCAGCTATTTCAATTTTTTCAGCATCAACAATACTCTCAAGTAAATATCTATATTGAACTCTCTTAGTAGCTTCAGGTTTCATTTGTTCTTGAATCTTATCAATACTCATTCCAGTAAATTGGAAATATTGATCAATATTTAATCCTTGCATTTTTAACTGTTCTTCAAATTGTTTAACCATTCTACCAATTTCATCATTAATAATTTCAGGATTAATATCTACTTTCATATCTTTAGCTGCTTTTTCTAAACAGTCATTAATATATTTATCTTCTAAATCAGCAGATTTACGTTCACTAATCTTAGCTTCAATTTCCTTATTAAATTCTTCTTCAGTTTTAACATCTTTAAATCCTAAATCTTCATAAAACTCTTTATTTAATTCAGGAACTTTTCTTTCCTTAATTTCATTAACAGTTACTTTAAATAAAACTTCTTTATTCTTTAACTCTTCAGTATAATTTTCAGGAAACTTAAGATTTAATTCTTTCTTATCTCCAACTTTCATACCTAATAACCCGTCTTCAAATCCAGGAATAAAAGTATTAGTACCAATTTCTAAAGGATAATTAGCTCCAGTACCACCTTCTAGTACTTTACCATCAACAAATCCTTCAAAGTCAATAACAGCAGTATCACCATTTTCAACACTACCGTCTTCTTTAACAACTATCTCAGCATACTTACTATTTAAAG
>CAYJCL010000032.1:1036-1642 GCA_964368665.1 uncultured Muribaculaceae bacterium | reverse complement strand
CTTTAACTTCTTCTTTTTTAACACCTAACTTAGTATATTTACCTAACTTAACTTCAGGTCTAGTAATAATAGTAAATTCAAACTCAATATGTTTATCATCTATTCCAACAATATTCATACCAGGTTCTACAACAGGTATTAACTTATTATCTTTCATAACTTTAGTATAAGCAGCACCAATAGCTATATCAGCTGCATCCATATATAAAGATTCTACTCCAACTTTTTTAATATAAATCTCTTTAGTTACAGAACCTTTTCTAAATCCATCAATTTTAATATCTTTTTTCTTTTTATCAAAAGCAGCATCAATAGCACTAGTCCATTCTTTACCTTTAATAACATGTATATTTTTCATCTACATCTCCCTCTCACAAAGTATTATACTATAATCTAGACAATTTTTAAAGTATTATAAGAAAAAAAGTAACAAAAGTTACTTTTCAACAATCACTGCTCTATGACCTCTATATCCAAAAGAATCAATTTTAATTTCTATATTATTATTAGCAGAATAACCATGGTCATTAGATACATTTACAACAAAATCATCAATAAATGAATGATCACTAGTATACATCATATCATTATTATAATATTTGTTAT
>CAYJCL010000032.1:398-1026 GCA_964368665.1 uncultured Muribaculaceae bacterium | reverse complement strand
ACTTTGATTTATTATTGATAAAGTTCCAAAATTTCCAGTTCCATTTGTTACAGAAAAATAATTGTCATCAAATCTTAAATTTTCCAAACCTTCAATTTCAGGATAATGTTCAGGAACTACAATAGTTCCATCAAAAGATATAGATGTATCACTTACTACAGGAACTAAATTAATTTCTTCTATAATCGGTTTTGAAAGACCAGCAGTATTTATTAAAACATCCAAAAGAAAAGTATTTTCATTAGCATAACTATCAATTACAGAAAACTCTATAGTAGAAATAAGTTGTTGATTAGTATAAAAAAATGTTTCGAAATATTCAGGATCAAGTGATACTTCTATTAATCCAGTTGAAGCACCTACTTTAACCAACAAATATTCAGCGTTATCTATCTGCGAAAAAATCATTTCATTTCCATCGGGATCAACAGCAATAATATTGGCAGAAAATGAATCAGGAGTATCATATCCAACATTAATAACGTTCGTTGTATAAGAGCCTAAAGTCCAAGAACCTCCACCTTCAAAAACAGTATCGAATACAGTTGGAGGTGTTATATCCTCAACAACAATTTATTCAATTCCATTAGAAGAATAAACATTTTGATTTAGAAATTCCACTTTAGGC
>CAYJCL010000032.1:0-388 GCA_964368665.1 uncultured Muribaculaceae bacterium | reverse complement strand
CACAATATTTTCAAAATGAGCTTTATTATTTACTAATGTCGTATCTTTTTCTATTTTTATATCAGCATCATACGCTATAGTATCATCATAATCATTTTCAATGATATTATGAATTCCACTAGCATTACTATCAACTTGAACACTAGTGTCATACGGGAACACATTATATTTATAATGATTATTAGTATTAGTGTTATAATAGCTTGCAAATATCTTCATAGCACTTTCTTCAACTAAAGACATACCATGTATCTCGTAAATACTAGGTAATTCATAAGAATTATTATTGTCTAATTCATTTATATAATTATTAAAGTCATTAATATCGTCATAAGTAGCAGAAGTATTAGTACTATACATTGATGCATCACTACCACTTACAGAATAT
>CAYJCL010000031.1:0-7515 GCA_964368665.1 uncultured Muribaculaceae bacterium | reverse complement strand
TCCATTTTATCACTGAATATTAGAGCTAGTATTTTTACATCTTCTAAATCAAAGCCGTTACTATGATTTAGAATTGCATCTAGTACTAATTGTTTATCATTTACTTTAATTTTATTATTCTCAATTAGTTCTTTAGCCATTTCATAACTTCTTTGTTGATGACCATCTTTTCCGCAATATGCACCAATATCATGAAGCATTGCTGCAACTTGCATATCTTCTAAATTTTCTTTATTTATGTTAAGTTGAGTTAAGATACTTGTTACTAATTTTGTAACGTTAGTGGCATGTTTAAAGTTATGAGTTCCCCATGCATTTGGGTCTTGGTCTTCAAAGTCTTGAACTTTTTGATACATATCAATTATTAATTGATTATTCATTAATTCTTCTAACATAATATTCTCCTTCAACAAAAAAACTAGATAATAATATCTAGTTGTCTACTTTTTGGTAGCGACGGAGAGATTCGAACTCACGACCTACCGGGTATGAACCGGTTGCTCTAGCCAACTGAGCTACATCGCCATTAATCAAGTAAATAAATAATATCATATTATGTAATTCTTTGCAAGTAAAAAAAGCACTTTTGTGCTTTAAATCCATCTAGCAATATAAATACTTCTAGTAGTACCTTCTAAGTAATTATCAAATATATTTAATAAACTATCTATTACTGATTTAATTATATTTTCGTCTTTTTTAAACTTAAGTTTAGTAATACCGTATTTAATTTCTTTTCTAAAGATATAATCATCTACGTATTTAGCTAGTAAAGCATCAATTGAAGAAGCTTTTTTTACGTCTTCAGTATTAGTGATTTCAATACTAAAAATAAATTTACGATATATTTTTAATAATTTCTCAGTGATGTAATCATCTTCGAAATATTTAAAGTTTATTATTTTGTAGAAATTAGGGCAATGCTCTAATATTAATTTATTCTTATTCATATTACTTTACTCCTACATTAATTATAAAATAGTGTAAAGAAAAAAGCAAGTGTAAACTTGCTAAAAAAACTTTAATATATCTTGGAATGCAATATAGACTGCAAATGCCATTAATAAAATAAAGAATATTAAGTGGATTATGTTTTCTACATTTGTGTTAACTTTACGTCCAATTATTTTTTCTATGATCATAAATAGTATTCTACCACCATCAAATGCTGGGATTGGTAGGATATTTAAGAATCCTAGATTAATACTAATGAATGCTAGTAAGTAAATAACATTTGCTGCGGCTTGTGATAGTGATCCTTCTGTAGATTGTTCTACTACTGAGTACATTCCTATTGGACCAGATAGAGCATTTAATGATAGGTTTCCTGTAAATAGATTTCCTACTGTAATCATCATTGTATCAATGATTGTTACAAATTTCACTCCTGCATATTTTACTGCATTAACAAATCCATGATTTCTTGTTGTATCAAATCCTAGACCAAACCATTTATAAGTACTTCCGTCTTCATTTTCTCTTTCTTCAGGTGTAATAGTAAGTTCTACTACTTCGTTATCTCTTTCTACTACAAATTCATAGGTATCTAATTCATAACCTAGTATTAGTCTTATTTGAGCTTCATCAATAGTAGATAGTTTTTTACCATTGATTTCAATGATTTCATCACCTACTTGAAGTCCTGCTTCGCTTACTGGTGATTCTTCTTCTACTGATGAAATTAATGGTGTCATATTGCTTGTTCCATAAATCCATGCAATTATAAATAATAGAATTATAGCTAAGATAAAGTTGAATGTAACTCCTGCTACTAAGATAATAAATCTTTGGTACCAAGGTTTGTTACACATTAGTTTATCTTTAGGTATTTCTTCATCATCTTCTTGTACTTCTCCAGCCATTGATACATATCCACCAATTGGGAAAGCTCTGATTGAGTAGTCTACTCCATCTTTACCTTTTATACTTTTAATTACTGGTCCCATACCAATTGCAAATTCATAGATGTGAACTTTAAATAATTTGGCGAATATGAAGTGTCCTAGTTCGTGAATAAGAACTAATATTCCTAGTATAAATATTAGTAATAGTATGTTTATAAATATCATTTTTTCTCCTTATATGCTAATAATTAATATGTATGCTAATACAGTAATTATAAAACTATCAATACGATCTAAAATTCCTCCATGTCCTGGAATTAGTTTAGAAAAGTCTTTGATGTTATTTTCTCTTTTTATTTTACTGAAGATTAAATCTCCTGATTGAGATAGTACTCCAAGTACTAATGTAGTAAATATAGTCATAGTAATCATTTCATTACTGATTAGTGCCATATAAAAACTACTTGCTACTATTGTACCTCCAATAAGTCCTCCTATGCACCCTTCAATGGACTTTTTAGGTGAAATGCTAGTGAATTTTGTTTTACCAATAAGCATTCCAATTATATATGCAAATGTATCATTCATTGTAGATATTAATATTAAGTATATTAATAACATATTATCTTTTTGTTCTAATAATATTAATGAGTTAAATGCAGCTCCAATGAATAGGATTGAACCTATTAAATAGAAGGCATCTTTAGTGTCATATTTTTTTATGAATAGTGTTGGGAATAATAATCCTAGAATTGTAAATGCTAGAGCTCCATAAGATATTCCAAAACTAATATCATAAGTGTTATTAAAGTATATAACCAATAATAAGCTTATTAATCCAATAACTATTATTGGTAATGGTATTTTTTTATGACTTTCTTTTAAAGAAATTATTTCTTTATAAGCTAGTAAACTTCCAATACCCATGAATGTTGCCCATATATGTCCTCCAATTAAGAATATTGGAATTATTACTGCTAGTACTATTGCAGCCCCTATTAATCTTTTTTTCATTTATTTCCTCCAAAACGTCTTTCTCTGTTGTTGAAATCTTCAATTATACTTTTTATTTCTTCGATACTAAGTGCTGGGAAGTGTGTCTTTGTAAAGTATAATTCTGCATAACTTAGTTGCCATAACATAAAGTTTGATACTCTTTGTTCTCCGCTAGTTCTTATTAATATATCGATATTTGGTAAGTTGTTATCTAAGTTATTACTTAGTAATTCTTCATTGATATCATCAATACTTATTTCATTATTTAATATTTTTTCTGATATTTTTTTAGTAGTTCTAACTAATTCATCTCTTCCACCGTAATTCAAACAAATATTAAGTGTTCCTTTAGTATTGTTTTTTGTAAGTTCTGTTGCATCTTTCATTGTTTTTAACACTGCATCATTTAATGGATAAATTCCTCCTGAGAAGACTACTTTAACGTTGTATTTATTTAAGTTTTCTCCTAGTTTTTTAAATTCTTTAACAAATAGATCCATTAGGTAGTCAACTTCTTCTTTAGTTCTTTTAAAGTTTTCCGTAGAAAAAGCGAATACGCTTAGGTATTCTACTCCTAATTCAATGATCTTAGGACCTAGGTCCATTAGGTTATTTGCCCCTTTTTGATGCCCTTTGATTGAAGGCATTCCTCTTTCTTTAGCCCATCTCCTATTACCATCTAAGATGATAGCAATATGTTTTGGTACTTCGTTCATAACATCATATCCTAACTACTTAATAGTATACTAATATATATGATTTTAGTCAAATAAAAAAGAACCTTGTGGTTCTTTAAAATGAGTCGATATTAATTTTAACTCTGCTTTTATTTAATAAATAAGCATGTGCTTGAATAAGAGTTCTGATTGACGAAGCCATTTTTCCGCTACGACCTATTACAAGACCCATATCATCGCTATGAACGATAATTTCTAGAATAATTGATTCTTCTTCCCCACCAAATTCTTGTACTTTAACCATATCTGGTTGTTTAACAATACTTTTAACTAGGAATTCAGCAAAACTTCTTATATCCATAATTATTTATCCTCTTTTTTAGTTGTTTTCTTAGCTGTAGTTGGTTTTTTAGCTGCTGTAGTTTTCTTTGTTGCTGTAGTTTTAGTAGCTGTAGCTTTTTTAGCTGGTGCTTTTTTAGTTTCAGTTTTAGCTTCTTCTTTTTTAGCAGGAGCTTTTTTTACTGTTTCTTTTTTAGCAACTTCTTTTTTTGGAGCTTTAGCTTTAGACTCAGCAAATTTCTTTAACATTCCTGTTTTAGATAATAAGTTTTTAACTGTATCAGTAGGGATTGCTCCATTACTTAACCAGTACATAACTTTATCTTCTTTCATTGAAATTTCAGCTGGATTTGTAATTGGATTATAAGTTCCAACTACTTCGATAAATCTACCATCTCTTGGGCTTCTAGCGTCACTTGCTACAACTCTGTAGAAAGGTCTTCTTTTACTTCCCATTCTTTTTAATCTTAATTTAACTGCCATAATAATTCCTCCTTCGTTAATTCCTTAATAATATAACAAAAAAAGAAACAACTGTCAACCTTTTTTTGTTGACAGTTGTTTTAGTTTTCTACTATAAGAACTGAGCGGGATGTTGTGCTATCTCCTGAATCTGCATTGTCGTATATTGTTTCCCATATTCCAGCGTTAGCTCCAGTATAGCTAGCGCCACCTCTATAAAACCATTGATATGAAGGTGTTATAAATAATATTCTGTCATTGTTCCAATAAGCTGATGAAGATGAGTTGTATAATTCTTTTGTTGCATCCCCTATAATACCTTTAGAGTAATCACTTGTAGATGTGTTGTACTCATATGAGTCGTAGTATTTTTTTTCAGGAAGTATAGTAAATGCTTGATTGTTTATATAAGGGGTTCCATCTTCCTTATGTAATACTCCCATTACAAACTCGTATTTTCCACCGGACATATCATATATTCCCGTTATATTATGTGTTGTGCTAGCTTTTGTTCCATTTATTGTTTCCCATCTGTTCTCTATAGGACAGACTTCTGACATTCGGTTATCGTCTCCTCCACATCCGGTTATAGTTCCTCCGCTGTAGCTTCCATCACCATAGTTGTTCATTTCAACTTTTGATGAACATGTTATAGCATCTTCACATATTCCATACTTTGATTGAGACAAATAAGCAACCGCTCCCCATTCTGTGTTTTTTATCATATGAACGTCTGCTGTTTCATTTAAAAAATATACATCACTTGCTTTTGTAATTAATTCATTAAAGTTTTTAACAGATAAGTTTGCAATAGAAACCAGATTTGGTTTTATTATAGGGTTATTTTCATATAAAATATATCCCATTTCAAACTTACCTACCCAAATTCCTGGCAATTCAACGTTTTCTTCATGACTTCTATTTGTTTGACAATAATTACCCCAACAAAATGCTGGATGCACTATTACATCATCGTTATTTACTTGTTCTGTAGTACTAGTTGTTTCTACTCCGACAAAGTTTATTTCTATTGATTCTTGAGCATTTACTATAGATGACTTTTTATATTCATATCTTGGTATCCAAACATACATCTGCTCAATTTTATCCATCGGTATTATGGTTCCTGGAGCAGTAGATAATGATGACATGTCTGCAATTACAGCATTTGCCCACTCGCTATTTTCATAATCGTACCATTTTTGTGATGTTTTAGCTATTGTTACTGTACCATTATCTGATATGATTACAGGAAGCCATTTATAATCTGATGAAGCGTCATTTTCTGGTATGATTGGATCAGATCCAGCTAAAGTCGGATCTTGATAATCTGGTATTTCTTCTGTTGGTTCAGCACTAATTACTATTTTAGCTTCAACTAGTTTATTTTGGGAATTATCTAAAGTTGCTGATTCATCTATCCACATTCTAAATTCATGATTATTAGTTTCGTTATAAGCTAAGTAATCAGTTTTGATTATATATGAAGTAGAATTTGCTATTGTAGATGTTACGATATTATTATTAGTTATAATATTTGGTGTTTTTGTATCAATCATGGTTTTAATTAAATTATGACTTAGAGTTGTTGTATTTAATACTTCTAGATTTATTTGATACTTAGCATTTAAGTCACAACTATTGGTTACTGAGAAAGTATATGGAGTTAGTTCTTTTCCTTCACTATCTAGTAATGGATATGTACTTTGTAAGTTTATATTGGAGTCTGTGTCTTCTGTAAATGTTATATCAAAACATTCTGTTGCTAGAATGTTTTGATTAGTTTGTTCTGCTGTAAGCAGCCATACTGCGTACGAGATGCCTGTTACTATAGCTAGTGCTATTAATACACCCGTTGATATTAATAATATTTTTGTTTTGTTCAT
This sequence comes from uncultured Muribaculaceae bacterium, assembly GCA_964368665.1. Lineage (GTDB taxonomy): Bacteria > Bacillota_I > Bacilli_A > RF39 > UBA660 > CAYJCL01. The sequence continues at coordinate 1,311 of CAYJCL010000031.1, read as the reverse complement.
ATTATTCACCTAGAATAATTTTAACATAAATAATTAATTATGTGTTAGAATAATTTTGCGAGGTATTTATGAAGAAGTATGTTATTGGTGGAATAGTTTTAATTTTAATTATAGGGTTTGTTATTTTCTTATTAGTAAGTGATGATAATGAGATAATAAGGAACAATGAGCATGTGAGTCAAGTAAGTGATATCACTCTGGAATATGGAGAGAAATATAGACTTAGTGATTATGTAGAAGTTGATGGTAGTTTTGATGAATCATTATTTATTGATACTACTAAGATTGGTGATAATGAGTTTGTTTTTAATTATAAAAATGATGATACTTATGAAGGATTTATTACTTATAAGATTGTGGATACAACTGCTCCTTTAGTTTATGCTAGTAGTAGTTATACTTTAAAAGTAGGTAGTGAAATGACTTTAGAAGATAGTATCTTTTGTGCTGATAATCATGATTCTATACCAGATTGTGTAATTAGTGGTGAATATGATATGGATAAAGTTGGAACATATAAATTAACTTTAACTGCTACTGATTCTTTTGGGAATCAGACAGTTAAGAATTTTAATTTATATGTTGTTAAAAGCATTGCTACTAGTAGTAGCAGTTATGAACCTACTTTATTACCTATTAGTGATGTTATAGATAAGCATAAGAATGATAATACTAAAGTTGGCATTGATGCTTCTTCTTGGCAAGGTGATATTGATTGGGATAAAGTTGTTGATGATGGTGTTGAGTTTGTAATTCTTAGAATTGGATTTGGATGGGATGATGAGCATACGGTTGATTCTAAGTATTATGAATATTTAGAGGGTGCTAAGGAAGTTGGTCTTGATGTAGGAATATATTATTATAGTTACGCTAGTAGTATTGAGGAAGCAATTAGCGCTGCTAATTGGGTTGTTGATACTTTAGATGGAGAGTCTTTAGAACTACCTATTTCTTTTGATTGGGAAGAATGGTGGAATTTTAATGCTTATGAGATTAGTTTAACTGAGTTAAACTTAATGGCTGAGGCATTTATATCTGTAGTTGAAGAAGCTGGATATGAGGGAGTTAATTATGGAAGTGCTAGTTATTTAAATAATATATGGACTGAAGGGAATCATCGTATATGGATGGCTCATTATGCGATGGAAACTACTTATACTGGTGATTATTATATGTGGCAGATGTCTAGTAGTGGTAGTGTTTCTGGAATAGATGGTCCTGTAGATTTAAATGTTATGTATTTAGAATAAAAAAAGCAATCACTTTGTGATTGTTTTTATTTTAAATAGTCTTCATTTAGTTGTTCTAATT
>CAYJCL010000030.1:1553-7558 GCA_964368665.1 uncultured Muribaculaceae bacterium | reverse complement strand
ACTTTCTTTCCAACAACATGCATTTCATTAACAATCTTATTCATCATTATCATTCCTTCTAAAATAGTATAACATGTATAATAAAACTAGACAATAAAGGACATAAAAGTTTACAAAAAAAGAAAACTATACTAGTTTTCAACAATTAAAGATATCCTAGTTGATATACTCATATTAGTCGCATTACCACTAGATGAAGATATATACCAAATACCATCAAAATTAGAATATCCCCCTATACCACTTCTAGCAATAATAGAATTATTATTATACATAAAACTAAACATATCTCTATTCCACAAATTAATATCTACTTCATCATCATAAAGTTCTTTGGATCCATCACCATATAAACCTCTGTTTAAAGCATCAATATCGTAAGTTGTTGTTCCATAATCATAACTATCAAAATATTTTGCTTCTGGAACAGAATTAAATCCTGTATTAGATAAATCTGTAACTCCGTTACTTCCATCCATAATCCCCATAGCAAATTCCCATCTACCACCGGCCATATCAAATATACCTGTTATATTATGAGTAGTACTAGCTTTTTGACCAAGTGGAGTATTCCATCTATTCGTTTCAGGACAAATAGTATTAATTCTATTTTCCCCGCTACCACAACCTGTTGAAATAATGGAATGATCAGAAAATTCATAGTTATTACTTTCTACTTTAACATTACAAAATCCATCTTCACTACAAATGCCATATTTGCTCTGTGACAAATAGGCAACTGCTCCCCATTCCAGATTTTTTATAATATGAATATCAGTTTGAATATCTAAATTATAATAATTTTGAGCAAGTTTAGTATTATTAAACATAGTAGAAAGGTTAGTGTTATGAACAGAATCAGTATTTGGTTTAATTAAATAATTTACCTCCAAGTTATTATTATAAGGTTCATCATTACCTACATCAACAAACCCCTCTTCCCATGATGGTTCAAATTTTCCTACCCATATACCAGATAATTCTATATTATCAGCATGATCTCTATTAGTTTGACAATAATTCCCCCAACAAAAAGCAGGGTGAACTATAATATCATCATTACTCACTTGATCAGTAGTACTAGTTTTTTCTAGTCCTACAAATGTAACATCAAAAGAAGTGTTAGCATTAACTATAGAAGATTTGGAATATTCGTACCTAGGTATCCATACATACATTTGATCAATATATTCCATAGGAATTTCATCACCTATATCAAGCGTAGTATAAGAAGGATCAACAATAACTGCATTCGCCCATTCTTTGTAATTATAGGAATAATATTCATCTGCAGGATTAACAATCGTCACTTTACCAGTATTTTCTTCAATAATAACAGGAATCATATTTGAATCAAATACAGGATGTAATAATTCATCAGGATTCGCAGCCATAGGAATATTATCAACTGGCTCCCCACTGATAACCATCTTAGCTTCAACTAATTTGTTTTGAGAATTATCAAGTGTTGCAGAATCATCAACCCACATTCTAAGTTCATGATTTTTAGTCTCATTAGGAGCAATATAAAAAGAATCTAAATTATAAGCTGTAGAATTAGGTATAATAGATGTAACTACTTTTTTATTTGAAACAACACTGGGTAATTTAGCATCAACTTCTGCTTTGATTAAATCATGGCTTAAAGTTGTGGTATCAAGTATCTCTAAATTAACATAATACAAGGCATTTAAATCACATGTATTAGTGATACTAAAAGTATAAGGAGTCAAAGTAACACCTATATTATCAGCAACAGGGTAAGTGTTTTGTAAATTAATATTAGAATCAACATTTTCAGAAAAAGAAATATCAAAACACTCTGTAGCAACAACATTTTGATTTGTTTGCTCTGAAGTTAACAACCATACTGCATATGAAATACCAATAACTATTGAAACACATAAAAAAATACCAATTAATATTAAAATGATTTTCATATTATTCATTATTTTCACCTAGCATAATAATATCATAAAAAAAAGAGAAAAACTACTTTTTCTCTAAATCCATCATATAAGAATATATTAAATAAGCTGTCTTTAAACTATCATGACGATAATACAAACCATCTACTACTAATAAATCATCAGATATTACACTTAATTTTCTACTACTCAAATCATCAACCGTAACGAATTCTTTTTGTTCTTTTTGTAAATATTTTTTTGCTAAAGAACCATTAACTTTTTTATTATTAACTATTACAGCATCTATTTCATTAACTCCTAAATACTTTTCTAATAAATCAATATGATCACCTACAGTAAATCCATCAGTTTCTCCAGGTTGAGTAAATAAATTACATACATATAACTTAGGCACTTTACTATCTTTAATATGCTTGCTTAATTTTTTAACAACTAAATGAGGCATTATACTAGTTAAAATACTTCCAGAAGAAAATATAATTAAATCAGCATCATCTATAGCTTTATATACTAAAGGATTAATAGTAACTGACTTATTATACTTTAAATCAACTATTTTAGAAGCACTCTTAGTAATCTTTTCCTCTCCATATATTTCTTTACCATTTTTATCAATACCTACTAAATCAACATTATCCTCAGTCAAAGGAAGAATATTGCCTTCAATATCTAATAACTTACAAAATATTGGTAAAGCATCAGTAAATGATCCTTTAATTTCCATCAAAGCAGATAATAATAAATTTTTAACAGAATGAGATTTTAAAAAACTAGCTTTAGTAAATCTAAAATTCATTAAATCAACAATTTCTTCATCCATATTCGACATAGCAAGTAATACCTTAGATAAATCACCTACTGCAGGCATATCCATATATTTACGTAATTTACCAGTACTACCTCCATTATCAGCAACACTAACTACAGCAGTTATTTCCACAGGAAACTGTTTCAAGCCTTTAGCAAGTTGAGACAATCCTGTACCACCACCAAATATAACAATTTTTTTCATATTTTTCTCCTAAAAAAAGGAACTAATTACTTAGTCCCTATTCGTTAATAACAACAATCTAAGTATTTCTAACATTGATGCAAGCATACTAGCAACATAAGTCATAGCAGCTGCACTAAGCATCTTAGCTACACCAGTATTCTCATCACCACTAGCAAGATTCATACTAGCAACTAATTCCTTAGCTCTACTACTAGCATTAAATTCAACTGGTAAAGTAACGATTTGAAATAACAATGTAACCATCATTATCCCAATTGCATAATCAATCAGGCCATAATTACCAAGTAAGAAAGATGCTAGAATTATTAAAGGTAAAATCCCATTTAAAATGTTAACTATAGGAACTAAAGCACTTCTAAATCTTAAAAAACCATATGATTCTTTATCTTGAATAGCATGACCTACTTCATGAGCAGCAATTGCTATAGATGCAACACTCTCTCCATGAAATATATCCTTACTAAGTCTTACAACTTTTCTAGTAGGATCATAATGATCACTTAACATTCCTTGAGCTTCTACTACATAAACTTTCTCAAGTCCAGCATTATCCAATATTTGACGTGCTACTTCAGCTCCAGTAATACCTTTACTATTTTTAACTTTCTTATACTTATTATAAGCGCTCATAATTTTACCTTGAGCAATAATTGGTATTAAAATAATTAAACCAAAAACCACCCAACTCATTAAATATGAATCCATTAAATTATTCCTTTCTCAATTAATTTATTTCTAAGAATATCACCATTCTCAAAATCTTTGTTTTTTATAAACTCTTTCCAAGTTTTATAGTCATTAATATCTTCATCACTCATCTTAACTAAATCATATTTAAGACCTAGTATATTAGTAACCAATAACACTTTATCAAAAGATTCAGCCAATTCACCATTACCTCTAATAGCATTATTTAACTCTTTAAGTAACTCCAATAATAAAGTAATTAAATTTGGAGTATTAAAATCTTCATCCATCACTTCATTTATTCTGGAATCACTTTTAATCTTATTTATTTCTAAATCATTAACTTGAATCATAACATTAGCTTGTTTTAAAGCATTATAAATTTTTTCATCAGTCTTTAAAGCTTCATCAAATAATTCATCAGTAAAATTAAGTGGTAATCGATAATGAGTTTTAAACATAGCAATTTTAATCTCATTAGCATTATGCATTTTAATAAAATCCTTAGCTAAAATAAAATTCCCTAAACTTTTACTCATTTTTTGATTATCTAAATTAATATGTCCATTATGCATCCAATAATTAGCTAAATAATTATCATTTAAAGCAATACTTTGAGCCACTTCATTTTCATGATGAGGGAATATTAAATCAATACCACCTGCATGAATATCTATTTTCTTACCAAATACCTTATTAATCATTACAACACACTCAGTATGCCATCCAGGTATTCCAAGACCCCAAGGAGATTCAAAAACTTCTCCTTCAGTAGTTTTTCTCCATAAAGCAAAATCCATTGGATTTTCCTTCTTTTCATCAATATCAACTCTAGAACCACTAATTAACTCTTCTCGATCCTGATTAGATAAAACTCCGTAGTCTTTAACATCACTTACTCTAAAATAAACATCTCAATCTACTTCATAAGCCATATCTTTTTCAATTAACTTATTAATGAAATTATATATATCATCCATACTATCAATAACTTTAACCCAAGAGTTAACATTATCACAATTATATAATCTATTCATCTCTAAATAAGCTTCAATAAATCTATCAGCAACTTCTCTTTCAGTAATTCCTAATTCTTTTGCAGCACTTATAATCTTAGGATTAACATCCGTAAAATTACTAACATAATCAACATCATAACCTAAATACTTAAAATATCTAGCTACCATATCAAATACTACTACAGGTCTCATATTTCCTATATGAGCATGATTATAAACCGTAGGACCACAGACATACATCGATACCTTACCATCAACCAGAGGTTTAAATTCTTCTACCTTATTTGTTAAACTATTATAAATCTTCATAGTCCCACCTTCGCTTTCTATTTAATATTATAGCAAAATCATTAAAAAATAACAATAAAAGCATTCTAACACACATTTATGAAAATTAAGTGAAAACAAAAAAAGTTTCATTAAGAAACTTTTTCATTATCATTCTTTATCGAATTTCTATATATTATAGTAACTAATAATTGAATAATTGTTATTGCTCCAAAGAATAAAGTAAATCCATCAATTAATATTGATTCTCCTTCTAGTCTTTGAGTAAATATAAATAATAATGAACTTGCAACTAAAGGAACAAATATAATTATCCATTTAAATGCTCTTCTATCATCATTTTTACCATATACAATAGCACTAACTATAGAAATCAATACTGTAACAGCAACAAATAATACATTAAGCATAGACCATGAACTAGTTACAGTTTCTTCTTGAGTAATTGGTCTATATTTAGCATAAATAGTTATTGGACCGTCTACTCTATTATTCAAGAAATCATATTCAATAGTTAACTCTTCATCTTCATACCATCCAACGAACTCAAATCCTTCTTTTTCAGGTACAACATCAGGTTTCTTAACATAACCATCTTCAATTTCGATTTTTATTTCAGGAATATCTTCCCCATCATCTTCAAAATCAACTATTTCTTCAGCATCTTTATAACTTGCATATAAAGTAATTGGTTGATATATTCTAGTATCAAAATCAAATAATTCAGTTCCCTCTTCATCTATATACCATCCAGCAAAATTATAATCTTCAACTAGCGGTATTTCAAACGGCTTAACTGCTCTAGCACCTTCTTCAACTTCTTGAGCATCAGGTACTAGACTTCCACCTTTTGAATCAAATGTAACTGTATAATATATTAAATTATCAGATAGTTCTTTCCATCCAGCATACAATGTAATTGATTTAGTAACTTTACTATCAAAATTATATCCCGTTAAAGCAACTTCATCAATATACCATCCAGTAAAATCAAAACCATCTCTAGTAGGATTTTCTTCTGGTTTAGTAACTAATTCATTTTCTTCAACAACTACAGTAAAGTCA
>CAYJCL010000030.1:600-1463 GCA_964368665.1 uncultured Muribaculaceae bacterium | reverse complement strand
GTTTCCCACTAATAAAATTAAACCTAATTGTACCACCGCTAATACTTAACCCTCCTAAGAATGTATAACCATCTCTCTTAGGATCACTAGTTGGTTCATCAACTTTATCTCCTTCAGTTACTTTACTACTAAAATTATTTCCTGTAGCACCATTTAAATTAAATGTCACTGTATACTCTTTAAGAGGTTCTACTTCTTTTCTCCATCCTGCATATAAAACTTTATTACTAGTTATTTCAGTACTAAAATTATATTCATTAGTAGCTGCACTATTATTGAACCATCCTAAAAATATATAACCATCTCTCTTAGGGTCACTTGTTGGTTCACCAACTTTCTCTCCCTCAATTACTTTTTCAGTAAAATTATTTCCTGTAGCACCATTAAGATTAAATGTTACAGTATATTCAACAACTTCTTTTTCCCATCCAGCATATAAAGTCATATGAGAACTTACCAAATCACTAAAAACATATTTAGTTTTAAAATCATTATCAGTATACCACCCAGTAAAAGTATATCCATCTCTACTAGGATCTATACTTGGTTCATTAACACTTTCATTTTCATTAATCATAACCGGTTGAGGAGCATTCTTTCCACCATTTGCATCAAAAGTAACCTTATATTTAATTACACTACACAAATTAAATTTATCATCAAACCCATCATCAGGAACAAAACTAGAATTTAAAGTAGTAAGAAAACCTGAATTATTAATTAATTCAATATTATATCCTAAATCAGAATATAAATAATTAATATCATCAGTATTTAAACTATAAGAAGGACCCCCATTTACAATCTCAATGTTTGTAGAACCATTAGGAATAATGGAAGTACTAACACCTATTCTAGACCCA
>CAYJCL010000030.1:0-590 GCA_964368665.1 uncultured Muribaculaceae bacterium | reverse complement strand
TATCAAGACTATATGCAACATTATTCGTTAAAACAACATTTCCTTCTAGGTCAATCTCAGCACCAGCTTCACTATAAACTCCACCACCAGTACCAGAAAAAGCATTACTTCCTGTTGTATTATTTTGAATATCAACATCTATTAAACTAGCATATCCTTCATGATAATCACTATTACCTACATAAAGTCCACCACCATGAACATTTACATCATTTAAAGCTCCCAAAGATCTATTGTAAGAAATATTACCGCCTTCAAAATATCCAAAAGCTCCATTTAAGGATATAGCACCACCATTATATATAGAAGTATTATTAGTAAAAGAAGAATCAAATATATCTAAAAAAACATCATCACCAGCAAAAATAGCACCACCACCATCTTTACCATAAGAAACATTTCCATCGAAAATTGAATCACTTATAGAAACATCCCCACCATTTAAATTTAATGCTCCGCCATCATTTAAAGATTCGTTATTTGTAAATGAAGAATTAGTTATTGAAAGGTCATTTGGTAATTCTAATACTCCACCATCAAATCCAATATTACCATCAAATGAAGAATAATAAATATGAGCATTATTAGGT
>CAYJCL010000029.1:5019-7588 GCA_964368665.1 uncultured Muribaculaceae bacterium | reverse complement strand
AAGTTATCTTTACTCCTAACGATTATATTGAGAAAGATTATGAAACTTGTAAGAAGTTAATTTTGAGATAAAGAAATCGACTGGTAATAGTCGTTTTTTTGTTATATAATTTAATCGTGGAGTTAATTATGAAGAAATATTATAAATATATATTGATTTTTTTATTTGTATTAAGTATAACTGGAGTTGTAATTTTTGGTTATAATATAAATGTTAAAGAATCTGCTGATCTAATAGATGATGAGATTGAAGAAAGTACTAATTCTAATGATGAAAATAGTGATGTTATTTTTCCTGATGAAGAAAGTCTTGATGATAATAAATTAGATAATGAAGAAGTTGATAATGGAGATTTATCTAGTGATAGTAATGATGAGATAGATAACGATAAAATTCCTGATGATGAAGATAAGGAAGACAACAACAGTAATGCTAATGATAGCAATACCGATAGTAATAATAATGGAGATAGTAGTAACAGTAATGACGATGTAAATAATGATAATAATTCAGCTGATGATAATACTCAAGAAGAGATTGATTATGATGAATATATTGCAGAAAATATTTCATTAACTAAAAGTCTTTCTGATAATTATGGAGTAACTGTTTTTTATGATAATGTTCCTGATCCTTATTATTATGGATCTGTAGATGCTGTTATGACAACAAGAGAAGATGCTGTTTTAGTTAATATGGCATTAAAAGGTATTAATACTTATATTAAAAATATACCTAATTCTATTTTAACTGATATGAGATTGTCTTGTGGATATAGAATAGAGTTATATACTTATCTGCCATTTGGAGCTCGTGGTTTGGCTGACTATAGTTCTTATGGTAATTATAGAGTTATGTTAGATATCAATGTTGACAAAATTGAAAGATATGAAAGAATTATTTATCATGAAACTTTTCATTTGATGGAAAGATATATGTATAATCTAAATGGATGGGAAAACGCTTTTGGATTTTGGAATAATTATAATCCATCTGATTTTGTATATGGAAGTACTGGAGCTGAGTATACTTATTATGATAAAAATGCTGATTTAATTGATAGAGATTTTGTAGGGCCTTCTACCAAATCTAGTGCTGTTGAAGATAGAGCTGAAATATTTGAAGCAATAATGGCAGGATCTAGTGATGATGTGTTTTTTTCTAAAGGTTATGGAATAAATGAGAAGGGTATATATTTAATAAATGTTGTTGAAAGTTATTTTGGTAGTTTTCCACAAGCTAAATGGCATAGTGTTTTAGATAGAAGTTAATAATTTTTTCTTATATTTTATTATATATTGTAATTATTGTTATTTTTTGGTAATATTATATAATACAAGGAGATAGTTATGAAGAATAAATGTATTTATTTAGTTTTGACACAAACTAATACATATTTGGCTAGAATAATTAAATATTATACAAAAAATAAATATTCGCATATATCAATAGCTTTTGATGATGAATGTAATGAAATGTATTCTTTTGGAAGAAAGTATGATAGAAATCCTTTTATTGGAATGTTTAAAAGAGAAAAATTAGATCAAGGAGTTTTTAATAACAAAAACTCTAGTATGGCTATATATAAAGTAAGTGTTAATGGATATCAATATAAGAAAATAAGAAAAATTATTAGAGAGATTGAAAGAACTAATAAAGGTTATAATATTTTTGGTTTATTAACTGCTGCTTTAAAGATTAAGTTAAATAGAAAAAAATATTATTGTTCTGAATTTGTATATGAAGTGTTATCTAACGAAAAGGTTGAAATATTAAGTAAAAATGAAATATGTTTTAATCCTGAAGATATTATACAGAAGGATTTTAAATTATTATATGAAGGATTTATAAAAGAGTATTAAAAAAATCAGTTATTAACTGATTTTTATTTTATATGTAATTTTCTTTTTGGGCACATTTTTTCATACATTTCGTTTGAGTTAAGGACCATTTCTACAACGTTTGGTATTAGATCATTGATGTTTTTACTTTGTTCCCACTTATATTGAGGGATTAATTTGTCTAATATTTCAATTACTAATCTAGTGTTTCCATTAGTTTTAGTCATTATATAATTTATATTTGATTTAGTTATTTCATCTGTTACTTGATCGTTATTTAGCATATTATATCTTTTAAAGTATTCTTTAATTAAATCATTTATAAAGTCGAATTGTTTAGCGTAATTTATTTGAGCAAATGCATATTTACTTAAACTTGTTCTTGTTACTGATGATGTATCTTGGCTTTCAATGATAGTTTGATCAAATAATTCAAAGTATTGCTGTATTATTGGTTGAATGATAGGTTCTCCTGAATGAATGCTATCAAACCTTGGTATTACCAATGTTAATTTTCTATTTGGAAATTTATTTTTTATGGTATTTATTATACTGCTTGTATAATCATACGTAGATATGCTTTTATCATAAGAAATATTGTCTAGAAAAAATCCGTTGTTTATAAAGTTTTCTGCTTCTGTTAGTTTATTATTTAAGATATCTGTATATATTTCTCTTAAATGTCTGAATAGCTGACTATGATTTGAATTGATTATATTTAGTGACAT
>CAYJCL010000029.1:0-5009 GCA_964368665.1 uncultured Muribaculaceae bacterium | reverse complement strand
AATATTTTAGGAATTCTTCATCAAAACAAGATGTTGAAAATCCTATGGTATCGAATTTTCCTTCTATTACTAATCTTTCTGAGTTTTGAATATTGTTGTGTCCTTTTAATACTTCTGTTTTTCCACTACCTCTTGTTCCCGATACTATTATAGTTTTTTTATTTTTATATTTATTAATACTTTCCCATTCATCTGTTATGTAATCTTTTAATATTTTGTTATACTTGTGTTCCATATTAACCTCCCTAGTTTTAATTATAAATTAATGCAAACAAAAAAACAACCTGTCAAAGTTGTTTTTTTGAAAGTATGCGATATAAATAAGAACTATGCATCATTCCAATATACCGGTTACACATATATGCGCCTTGACTAGCCCATACTCGCTACTTACTACTTAAGTTTGCGCGATTAGCGAGATAAATACTGTTAAGTGCTACTGGCGATATTGAAGATATTCTAGAATTATAAGAATAAAAGTTATTAAACCAATATCCTTAAGTTAAAATCAATAACCGACAGTTTGCAATTGCACAACATTATATTTACTGTGTATCACAAATGGCGGGTACGTCCTTTTGGAAGACATACCGTAGATTTATTAGATAAGTTATTATACGCTTATCTAATGTCTTAAGTCTACCAAATATTTTTTATGATTGCAATACCTTTTTTTAAAAAAGTTTTATTTATTTTTGTGTTGATGTAAAGTTTTGTAAAGTTTTGTTTTTTTATGTCTTGTGATATTATTTATATGGTGATAAATTATGGAAATGTTAGATGTATATGATGAGAATGGAAATTTCATAGGTAGTGAAGATCGTAAGATTGTTCATAGAGATGGTTTATGGCATAAGACTATTCATTGTTGGTTATATACAAGTAGTGGAGATATATTTTTTCAAAGAAGAGCTGATAGAGGAACTTTATATACTACAGCTTCTGGGCATGTAAGTGCTGGTGAATCTTTGGTTGAAGCTTTTGGTCGTGAAGTTTTTGAAGAATTAGGTTCTAAGATAAATTATGAATCTGCTGAGTTTTGTTCTGTAGTTAATTTTGTAATGGATCGTGAATTAGATGATGGATCTATTTTTAAAGATAGAGCATTTGCTAATATATATGTTTATAAGTATGATCAGGAATATGATTTTAATTATGATATTAATGAAATATCTGGAATAGTTAGAGTTAATGCTAAAGAAGTCAAGGAATTATTTAATTATGGATCTGGTTGTGTTTTAGGAGAAGAAATAATTATTGAAAATGATGTTATTGTTATTAATAAGCGTAGTTTTGATTTTAATGAATTTTTAGTTAATAAAGGTGAAACTGCTATTGGTAAATATGGTGATGTTTTAAATAAGATTATAGAGTTGACGGAGTAGTTATGAAATATCAAATATTATGTTTTAGTCCTACTGGTAATACTTATTTTTTAGCTAATAAACTTGCTAAAAAATTAGAGTGTAATGTTATTAATCATAATGGGGTTGTAAATTGTGAACATTTAATTATTATGAGTTCTATTCATGCTTTTAGAATACCTTCTTTTTTGAAGAAGAAAATTGTCAGTGTTAAAAAAGTAAGTGTTATAGCTGTAGGATGTAATACTTCATCTATTAATGATGCTGCAGGATATGGCATGTATAAATATGTTTTGAAGAAAAAGATTAGTTTTGGAATATATAGAATATTAGCAATGCCTCTAACAATTGTTAAAAAATTTGATAAGGAGTATGGTTTAAAAATTATTAATGAGTCAATGAGTGAGATAGATAATATATATTTAAGTATTAAGAATGGTAGTAATGATGTTATTAAAGTTTCTCTTAAATCTAGAATTTTATCTAATATTCATTATATTGAATCTTTATTTGTAAAATTATTCGGATTAGAATTACATGCTAATAAGAAATGTATTAAATGTGGTTTATGTATGAAGATGTGTCCTAAGAAGAATATTAAGATGAAAGATAAACCTAAATTTGGACTTAATTGTATGATGTGTATGGCTTGTATATATAAATGTCCAAAGAGATGTATTCATCCTAGAATATCTAAGTTTATTGAGTTTAAAGAAGGCTATAATATTAGTGATTATTTAGATTAGTATTACAGTCTTTTTTTTGGTATAATTATGTAGGAGGATTATAATGGTAAAAGTAGTAATAGGAACACAATATGGAGATGAAGGTAAAGGAAGAGTAAGTCATTATTTATCAGCTAAAACTAGTATGGTTATAAGAGCTACTGGTGGCAATAATGCTGGTCATACTGTAGTAGCAAATGGAAAGAAGTATGCAGTTCATTTACTACCATCTTCAATTATTAGAGATGTAAAATCTTTGATTGGTCCGGGAGTTGTTATTGATTTAAATGTATTAAATCATGAGATTAAAGAAATGGAATCTGAAGGTTTTGATTTAAGTAATAGGTTATTTATTTCAGATAAAGCTCATGTAATATTACCGCATTATATTGAACTTGATAAGTTGTATGAAACATTTAAGAAGGATCCTGTAGGAACTACTGGTAGAGGAATAGGTCCTGCTTATGAGCATAAGTGTCGTAGAGTAGGTATTAGAATGATTGATTTATTTTTGAGTGATGAAGAACTTAGAGATAAGATTATTGAGAATATGAAGGTTTATGATATTTTAGTTAAAGATGGTATAAGTGTAGATGATGTATTAGAATATTGTAAGACTAATTTTGATAATTTAAAGAAATATATTTGTAATACTCAAGCAATGATTAAAGAAGCATTTGATAATAATGAGGATATTGTTATTGAAGGTGCTCAAGCTTTAGGACTTGATTTAGATCATGGAGATTATCCAATGGTAACTTCTAGTAATCCTAATGCAAGTGGAAGTGCTTCTGGTAGTGGTGTAGGTCCTACTTTAGTTGATGAAGTTATTGGGGTTATGAAAGCATATTCATCGAGAGTTGGTGAAGGTCCTTATGTTACTGAACAAGATAATGAAATAGGAGATTTAATCCGCGAGTTAGGTCATGAATATGGTACTACTACTGGAAGACCTAGAAGATGTGGATGGTTAGATTTAGTTTTAATTAATCATTCTAAATATATAAATGGGTTAACGTCATTATGTATTAATCATGTTGATACTATTGGCAAATTAGATAAGATTAAAATATGTGTTGGATATAAAAAAGATGATAAAGTTTTTGATTATGTACCTACTGATTTAAATGGTTATGAAGCTATCTATGAAGAATTTGATGGTTCATGGGATACTAATGGATGTAAGACTTTTGATGATTTACCAGATAATGCTAAGAAATATTTATTATTTATTGAAAAGTTTACTGGTATTAAAATAAAATATATTGGAATTGGAGCAGATGAATCTGCTACGATAATTAGATAGAGGTTTTTATGAGTGGAATTGTTATTTATTTGTTAATAATTAATAGTTTTGCTTTTTTATTATTCTTATATGATAAGTTAATGGCAATATATAAGAAGCAAAGGATTAGTGAAATGTTTTTGTTGTTTGTTAGTTTTATTGGAGGTAGTTTAGGTTCGATACTGGGAATGATTATTTGTAGACATAAGATTAGAAAAGTCAAGTTTTATTTACTTATTCCTCTTATGTTAAGTGGTCATATTTATTTATTGCTATTTTAAAATAATTATTGTACTATAAATTTATAAATATGGAGGATTATATGAAAGTGTTATTTTTTTCAGACATCCATGGTATAGCAGAAAATTTAAAAGTTATTAAGAAGTTAGATGATGAGGAGAATTTTGATAAGATAGTTGTATTAGGAGATTTATATTACTCTGGGCCTATGTATGATAATTCTGTTCAAGTAGAAAGTAAGAAAGTTAAGGATTTTTTAATTAGTTATTTTGATCGTTTAATATGTATGAGAGGAAATTGTGATTCGGATGTAGATGTCAAGGTAAGTGATTTTCCTATTTTAGATGAGTTATGTTTATTAAATGTAGATGGTATTGATATATATTGTACTCATGGTGATAAGTATAATTTTGGTAATTTTATGAAGAAGAGAGCTAAGTCAGTATTGGTATATGGACATGAACATGTTCCATATATGAAAACTGATGGAGAACATTTATTTATTTGTACAGGCTCTATTTCGTTACCTAGAAATAACTCTTTACCTAGTTATACTATTTATAAAAATGGAATGTTTAAAGTATATGATATAGATAAAAATGTTATAGAAGAAATGGACTTTAGAGATTTTGTAGTGGATGATTCTTTTAAGAAAAAGTCTTTTGTTAAGGAGTAAATATGAAAAAGAAATTGTTAATTGTAGGAATTATTTTGTTAATAATTTCTTTTGTTTTGTGGTTTGTTTTTTTTGATGACGATGTTAATAGTAAAAGTATCAATAATACTACTATAGATGATAATAAAATTAATGATACTCTAACAGATGAAGAGTTAGATAATAATGATAAGGTTGAAGATGATGATAGTCTTAATGATGAAGATAAACCTATTGATGAATCTGAAGAAAATAATGATAATGATAATGATCAAAATAATAATAGTCAAGAATCTGATGAAAATATTAATGGCAGCACTCAAAAACCAGAGAATGATACTGATGGTAGTACTCAAAAACCGGATGATGATGCTGATATTAGCGAACCTGAAGTTATTTTGTCTGAATTAGAGCAAGTAGTTTTAGATATTAAGAATGATTATGGAGTAGATGTTTTATATCATAATGATGCTTATGTGACGGTGAATGGTGTAAGTGGAACTAAAACTACTGTTAGTGATGAGGAAGTTATCTTAAAGAATGTTCAATCTATATATACTAATTTATCTTATATTCCGGATGTATTAATAAATAGTATGTTAAGTAATGGTGGTTATTATATTATGATGATGAAAGAAATTCCTGGTAATAATGATGGTTATGCTGTTAGATCAGGAGTATATGGCGATTATCATATTGTTATAGAGTTAGATAATTCTGTTATTGATAGAATATTTTAT
>CAYJCL010000028.1:7118-7590 GCA_964368665.1 uncultured Muribaculaceae bacterium | reverse complement strand
ATCATTAAATCCTTTAATATCTACTGATAAGCTATATTCCTTAGCTACTTCCTCAGTTAATTCTATAGGAAATCCATAAGTATCATATAATTTAAAAGCTAAAGTAGCATTTATCTCATTTATATTAGAAATATTCTTTTCTAATTCTCTAAGTCCTTTTTCTAATGTTCTATTAAATTTAATCTTTTCATTAGATAATACTTCATATATAACATTTTCATTATCTATTAATTGATTATAATATTTCTTATACTTATTAACTATCATCTTAGCAAGTACTATTTCGAAATCACTATTAATATCTATATTTAATTTCTTAGCATGTCTTATCATTCTTCTAATCAATCTTCTTAATATATATCCTTGATCAGTATTAGAAGGTTTAATCATTGAACCATCACTACTAATAAATACAGCCGTTCTTATATGATCAGCAATAATTCTCATACTTTCCTCATTGCCTTCATAACTA
>CAYJCL010000028.1:6574-7108 GCA_964368665.1 uncultured Muribaculaceae bacterium | reverse complement strand
TAACATCACTCCATATTGAAGACATATAATTATCATTAACTCCCTCAATAAAAGAAGTAATTCTCTCAACACCCATACCAGTATCAACATTCTTAGAAGGCAATGAAGTATATGAACCATCACTATGTTTCATATATTCCATAAACACATTATTCCATACTTCTACCCAATTACTATCAGATGGATCAAATATTTCAGGTACATCATCTCCACGATATACAAATATCTCAGTATCTCCTCCACATGGGCCAGTCTCACCAGCTATCCAAAAATTATCTTCCATTCCTAAAAAAGCAATTCTCTCATCTTTAATCCCTAAAGATCTCCATATATCAGCAGATACAGTATCTTTAGGAATTCCATCAATTCCTTCAAAACAAGTAACAGCTATTTTATGTATTGGAATTCCTAGTACATTAGTTAAAAAATCAAAACTATAATTAATACTCTCTTCTTTAAAATAATCTCCTAAACTCCAATTACCTAACATTTCAAAAAAAGTATGATGAGTCTTATCTCCAATACTATCTAAAT
>CAYJCL010000028.1:0-6564 GCA_964368665.1 uncultured Muribaculaceae bacterium | reverse complement strand
AATCAACAAGTCTCGTCCCATAAGGATGAACTTCACCCATTAAAAAAGGTATTAACGGCTGCATACCAGCAGTATTAAATAATACTGATGGATCATTTAAAGGTACAACTGGTGCACTAGGTATTTGCTTATGACCCTTACCTACAAAATAATCAATATATAAATCTTTTACATTTTTCATAACAATCCTCCAACAAAAAAAGAACAATACCAAGGAGTCTTACGACGGTACCATCCTTTGTTTAACTTTATTTATATAACGGTTTAATCCGATTAATCTCCAAAGATAGCTATTTCTTTACTTAATATATTTCTTTACACCTAACAGAAACTCTCTAAAATATTAAATAAATACTTGGTCTTTTTCATCAATTAATGAATAAATAATACCATATTTAATAAAAAATTACAATATCAAAGAGAATAATTCCCTTAAATAAAATAAATTATTGTAATAACTTTCTAGCACCATTGCGTAAACCTTCTTCAGATACTTTTATTGATTGACCATTTCCTGGATGTTTAATAAACATTCCCGCACTTTGTTCAAAAGAAGTACTATCTAACATTTCAATACCATCTTCATTAAAATCAATATTATTAATAACATTCTCCATAAAATCTAATTTAACATCTAAAGCTGCATGATGATTTTCTCTAGAAACTTTCACTCTATATCTACTAGCATACTTCTCATAAAATTCCCATCCAAAAGAACTATACTTCATCAATAAACCAAATACATTATTAAAAGATTCAGGACTTAATTCAGTATTAATACTTTCAACACGCTTACTCATTGCATCATCACTAAGTCTTACTCTTCCAAAAACAACAGCATCCATTAAACTTCCAGCACTAACTAAAGTTTTACAATGCTCAACAAATGAGTCAACACATTTAACTATATTAGTTTCACATTGTTCTAACACCGTAGATTCTCCACCAAACTTATTAATATAATCATACTGTTTAATAACTTCCCTAACAAAAGTAATTACTTCAGAAGAAATAACTCCTATCCAAGCTTCCTTTAATTTAAAATAACAACTATTAGAATACAATGATAAGTTTTCTATCAATAAATTAGCAGCATCATTAAGTACAACCCCATCTTCATTAATTACTACTTCGCTACGATGTTCAATAATCTTCCAAGCCAAACTTTCAAAAACTATCTTTTCCATAAAACCATCTCCTATAATTATCTTACTCCTAGACATTTTAAAAGTCAAATAAAAAAGAAGAATTACTCTTCTTCAAATAAATTATATTTTAAAGTAAAAAATCTAATTAACACTTTAATTAAAGCCATCGTAGGTGTAGCAAATATCATTCCCATTATTCCAAAGAAATAACCAAATATTAATAAACCAATAATAATAGTTACAGGATGTAACTTCATTGTTCTACTCATTACTAACGGTTGTAAAATAGTGCTTTCCAGTAATTGAACTATTAAAGCTATAATAATTACTACTACTCCTAAAGCAGGACTTTGGGTAAATGCCACTATCGTAGCAGCTCCTCCACCAATCCAAGGTCCAACATAAGGAATTAAATTAGTAATCCCACAAAATAATCCAAATAATAAAGGCGCTTGTAAACCAACAACACTAAACCCAATCGAAGTAATTACAAATACTATTAGACTTACAAATAAAGTTCCATTAACTGTTCTTCTAATTTCGAAACTAATATTATCTAGTAAAGATTTAGATTCAAAACGATACTTCTTAGGAACTAACTTCATAAAATATCCTGATATATGATCAAAATCTACCATTATATAAAGTCCTACTATTAAACTAATAACAATAACACCTAAACCAGAAAACAAACCAGTTACAAGATTAATAATAGTAGTTGGCAAATTATGAGTAATACTATTTAATATCTCACCCATATTAGCATAAAAACTATTTTGAATATCATCTACATTTAACCCTTCAATTCCACTAAAAGAATCTAAAATACTATTAATAAAAGCTTGCAAATCACTAGCAATAGTAGGAACTGTACCAATTAATTGATTTAACTGTTGAAATACTACCGGGAATAAAAAAGCAAAGAATAATACAATACATGATACAAATATAAAAAACACTATTAAACAAGATGCTGTTCTATTTACTCCTCTATCATGTAACTTTCTAACTACTGGTTCCAATAACCAAGCTATCATAAATCCAATAAATAAAGGAGTAACAATTGATAATATTTTTAAAATGAAATCAACTATACCTGTTTCTCTTAATAAAAATATTCCTAATATTAATATTCCGATAATTAATGCAATATATACTAAATCTAAAATTCTTTTAGATTTAGCAACAACGTGATTAACTCCAACAACATCAATATCACTATTCTTCTTCATAGTATCACCTCTTAATTAAATAATATCATAAATATATAAAAAAGACCACAATAGGTCTTAATTCATATTATTCATAGAACACTTCATATCTTCTACCATATCATAAACAGATCTACTCTTCATAATTTCAATAGCGTATAAAGTACCCATACCAAGGATTGCTCCTCCAAGAACCAATCCCATTCCACCTATTAGTTTCATCCTAACCATCCTTTCATAATTAGTATGGTTAGTATTTTAAATCTTATTCATCAATTTAGACTTTAATGACGTTTTTCTATTCTGAGAATAATTATTACTTACACTACTTCTAAAAACATCTACTTCTCCAAGAACTACTAAACTCTTCTTGGCTCTACTAACTCCAGTATAAATTAACTTATTATATAACATTATCCCATAATGACTAACAACAGGCATTATAACATTCTCAAACTCACTACCTTGAGCTTTATGAATAGTAATAGCATAAGCATGCTTAATATTAGCTAAATCTTCTTTACTAGCTTCTACCTTATTACCATCAAAATCAATAATTATTACAGCTTTATTATACTCAGTTTTAATACTTTTAATAAATCCTATATCTCCATTAAAAACATTAATATCAGGATCATTTACTAATTGTAAAATCTTATCCCCTTCTCTAAATACAACTCCATAATGACTTACTTCGTTCTTCTTTTTATCATAAGGATTATAAATATCTCTTAAAACAGTATTTAAATTATCAATCCCGCACATACCTCTATATATAGGAGCTAATATTTGTAACTTATTCTCATCAATCCCTCTATCTAAACTTCTCTTAACTATTTCTTTAATAGTATCAATAAGTCTAGAAGAATTAACATTTAAAAAATTATAATCATCTTTTTGAGTAGTAAAATCCCCTAATTCTTTATTTCTTATTTCCTCAGCCAATACTGGTATATAAGAATTTAAAGTCTGACGATATATATAAGATAAAGCAGTATAAGGAACTTTTTCACTATCTATTAAATCTCCTAAGACATTACCAGCTCCTACAGAAGGCAACTGATTAACATCTCCAACAAGAACTAAAGTAATCTTAGAATTTAATCCACTAAGTAATGCTTTAAATAAAAACATATCAATCATTGATACTTCATCAACTATTATTAACTTATGATTATTTTTATTTAACTCATTAACATTAAACTCATTACTATCCTTATTCCATTTTAAATATCTATGAATAGTCATAGCACCTAAACCAGTAACATCACTCAACTTCCTAGCAGCTCTTCCAGTCGGAGCAAGTAGTGCTATATCATTAATAACATCTTTATTAGACAAATCATTAATCTTAATATATATACTAACTATTGCATTAATAATCGTCGTCTTCCCAGTACCAGGTCCCCCAGTAATAATACTTAATCTATTTTTTAAAGCCGACTCTATAGCTAAATGTTGCTCTTCATTATATCTAAAATCATTCATATCTTCTAAATATTCAATACAATCCTTAACTCCAGTAACTCTCTTAGAAGTATTATTAAGTATTCTATCTACACAATCTACAATAACTTCTTCATCTTCAAAATGTTCATTTAAATAATAATGACTATCTTCCTTAACAACAAATCCTAACTCTACTAAAGAATTCAATCCATTATCAAATAATACTTCATCTATACCCTTTAAATACTTCTTACTAACAAAATTTAATAACTCATCAAAACTAAAAAATATACTACCTTCTTGAAAACTAATTAAATCAAAAGACTTAAGTATACAAGCTTTAACTCTTACATCATCTAAAATATCTCCATAATGTTCTAAATATACTTGATCTAACTTATCAAAATCTATTAAATCTTTAAATTGATAAACATTATTCTTTAAATATTCAACACTATCATTACCAAATTTCTCAACTATTAATAATGCTTCCTTAACACTAAAACCTAAATTTTGAATCTCTATAATTAATTCATCACTACTAGAATAAGCAATAACAGATTCATATATAGCTAAAGCACTCTTAGCAGTAATACCTTTAATATTTATTAAACTATTAGGATTCTCTTTAATCTTAGCTAAAGCATCATCTCCTAAATAATCAACTATCTTCTTAGCAGTAGTAGGACCACAACTCTTAATTAAATTACTCGATAAAAAATCAATAACAGCATCTCTTCCTACAGGTTCTACTTTCTCATAACGATCTACTTTATACTCATATCCATATTTATCTTTATATATATAATTACCATATAAAGTATAATTACCATCATATACTAAGTCACTAAAAGATCCCGTAAAAGTAACAATTTGACCCTTCTTTAAATCTTCATCATCAGTTTCTTTAATCTTAAATAAACCAATCTTATAACCACCACTACCCTCATAAAATACTTGTCTAACACTACCAGTTACAAAACTCATCTATTCACCTTCTTTAACTATCTTACCTATAATTTTCTTGCCTTCAAACCCACTAATCCTAACACTAACTAATTCATTAACATTTAACTCTTCATTAATCTTAACTAATAAATAATTCTTAGTATGACCAATACTATATCCATCAAATACTCGCTCAATCAACACTTCTCTTATCTTACCTTTATTAGATATATCATACATCTCTTCTAAATCATTACTAACTTTAATTAACTCATTAACTCTAGATTTCTTAACTTCATTACTTAAATGACCTTCCATCGTAGCAGAAGCAGTACCATCTCTTTTAGAATAAGGAAATACATGTATCTTACTAAAACCTACTAACTTACAAAACTCTACTGTATTTTTAAACTCTTCATCTGTTTCTCCTGGAAACCCAACAATAACATCAGTAGTAATACTTATATCAGGTCTTACTAATCTAATCGAATTAATAATTCTTAAATACTCCTTAGTATCATACTTCCTATTCATTAAACTAAGTATTCTATCATCACCTGCTTGAAGAGGAATATGTAAATGATTACATAACTTATAATTAGTTTCTAACTCTCTTAAAAATTTTTCATTAATCTCTGTTACTTCTATAGAACTAACTCTAATTCTATATAACCCATCAATACCTTTTAAAGTATTAATTACATCACTTAAATCATGATCAGTACCAATACCATAACTACCAGTATGAATACCAGTTAATACTATTTCTTTATGATGTTTAGCTAATTCCTTAGCTTCATATACTAATCCCTTAAAATCCTTACTTCTTAAATGTCCTCTTACATAAGGAATAATACAGTATGAACAATAATTATCACATCCATCTTGTATTTTAATAAACGCTCTTACTTGCTTACTAAACTTATTAACCCTCATATCTTCAAACTTCTGATATTCAAAATCATAAAAATTAACTATTCTTCTACCTTCACTCTTAAATTCTTTAATTAAATCTACTATTCTAGATTTATCTTCATTTCCAATTAATATATCTATTCCTAAATCATTTAAAGCTTCACCCTTATTTTGAGCCATACATCCACATACAACTACAATACTTCCAGGACTTTCTCTTTTAGTACTTCTAATTAACTTTAAACTCTTATTATCAGCATTATTAGTAACAGTACAAGTATTAATAATTACTACATCAGCATAAGAATCAACTTCTTCATAACCTGCATTTAACATCTTTTCTTTAATAACTTCACTCTCATAAGTATTCACCTTACAACCTAAAGTAACAATTCTAAATCTCATAATAATACCTCACATATCTATTTTATCATAAAAAAATTAATAAAAACTAATTTTTACTAATTTTCAAATGCTCATAAGATCTATCAGTAGCAACTCTACCTCTAGGAGTTCTCTTAACAAATCCTTCTTGTAATAAAAATGGTTCAACTACATCTTCAATAGTAGTTACTTCCTCTCCAATAGAAGTAGCAATAGTTTCTACTCCAACAGGACCTCCATTAAATTTTAATATTAATGCTTCTAAGTACTCAATATCAATAGCATCTAATCCACAATCATCTACATTAAGTCTTTTTAAACTATTCTTAGTAGTATCTTCATCTATAATATTGCTACCAAGTACTAAAGCAAAATCTCTAACTCTTTTAAATAACCTATTAGCTATTCTAGGAGTCTTTCTACTTCTCTTAGCAAGTTCTAAAGCAGCACTATCTACTATATCTATTTCTAATACTCTACTAGTTCTCTTAACAATATCAAATAATTCA
>CAYJCL010000027.1:0-7665 GCA_964368665.1 uncultured Muribaculaceae bacterium | reverse complement strand
TTAACATTTAACTCTTTAGTTAATTCTTTAATTTCTTTAGAATTAGTATTATTAGTTAATTTAGCTAATTCTTCAGTTTTTTTAACTATTGCATTAGCTTTAGATTTTTCTTTTTTAAGTACATTTTCTTCTTCAAGACCCATAATATCATTTTTAATTTCTACTACCTTGTCCATAAAAGATTCTCTTACTTCACCAAAATCAATAGATTTAACTTTTTCAATTAACTCATCAACTTTTTCTTTTAATTCAGCTCTTGTTTCAGAACCTTTTTTAGGTGCGAATAATACTCCTAATCCAATACCAATACCAAGTCCTACTACAAACTTACCTATTCCTCTACCTGCCATTATTCATCTTCTCCTTTTTTAATTTTTTTATTAAAAAACTTACCAAATACACTTGTTACTCCATCTACTAAACGATCAGTTAAAGAAACTAACTTATCAGTAGTAAAATCAATTATATTAAAAAATCCATTTAAAGCTTGTACTTTATCATTAACTTCATCCACAACCTTTTCAACTTTTGTTAAAGTTCTAATAGATTTAATTCCTAATATAATTCCTACAATTAATATAACTATTAATAAAACATAAATAATTAACGGCAAATAAACTTGTAACGCTTCAACCATTACTCTTCATCCTTTCTGTTATCATACATTGAATCAATTAAATTAAATAAATCTCCATCACTACTATCTTCTTTTTCTTCTTTAGATTTATCTAACTCTTTTTCAATTTCATCAAGTATTTCTAAAGCACTAGTATGTTCTTCAATTAAATCTTCTGAATTATCTAAAACATCCTCATCCTTTATATTATTATCTTCAATATTTTCAGTAATATTATCAAAAATATCATTTTCTACATTTGCTTCATTAAAATCTTCTAAAATTAAATCATCAATACTAGATGGAGTTTCCGTCCTAGTAATAATAATTTCCTCTTCAATAACAACAGGAATCTCCTCTGTTATTCCAAAAGCTTTATCCCTTATCTTGTCAATATCTCTTGAGTTATCCACAGGATGTTTTCTTTCAACAATTTCTTCTTCCTTATAATTCTTATTAAGTACCCCATATACAGGAGATACAACAGGAGAAGGCTTAAAAGGTCTTTTATCTTCTTTTTTTAGATCATACTTATTAGTAGTTACACTACTAGCGTTTCTAGAAAAATTATTCGGAGAATAACTTTCTCTTCTAGGTACTTCTCTTACCGGTTCCCTAACCGGTTCTCTCTTAACTATAGGTTCTCTCCTAGGAGGAGTAACCACTCTAGGATTATCTCTCATAATAGGTTCCCTAGCTAATGCTTCTCTAGAAAGTATTTCTCTATCATTAACTTTGTTATTTAATCTTTCAAATTCATCTTCATCAAATGATACAAAAGGAGAAACTCTCTTCATTACATCATCAGGTTTTGGTTCATTAATTTCATCAGTTACATCACCACTACCCATTACAATTTTATCCTCTTTAACTTCTTCCTTCTTACTAATAACTGGAAGATCATCACCTTCATCAACAAATAATATGTCTTTGATCTTATTAAATAATCCCATTATTACACCTTCCTACTTTATTAAATCCGAATCATATTCATCTTCAATTAAATCTTCTAACTCTTCTTTATGTTGTAAATAATTACTATCTTCTTCCGGTTCAAATATCTTAAACTCAGTTTCTGTATAATTAAATACATTCTCTCCTATTAAATTAGATAACATTATTTCATTATAACTAATAGAAGATAATATATTCAACCCATTAAATACAACAGAGTTTATATCTATCTTATTTACTAACACTTCTATTTTAGCATAATTATAAATGATTTCAACTAAATATTTTTCTTCTTCTATATTTTTAATCTCTATATATCCAAATTTATCATGAAAATCAATCGTATTTGAATAATAAACACTCTCATCAATTTCATAGTCTGTAATGGTTTTATTCATAAAACCTATTACATCTAAATATAAGTAATATGTATATGTTGAATCTGTTAATATTTCATTATAACCCTCATAAGATGTAACTCTCATACCTCTAGGTACATAATACTTAAAACCTTGACGATGTTGATCATAAATCTCCATCTTATTTTCAGTAGCAACAGTTACTACTTCATCTAAAGATAAAGAATTTATATTCTCACAACCAGTAGTAATTAATAAAACTACTACTAAAAGAATTAACTTCTTCATCATATCCTCCATTACTAAATAACATTATATCATTTTGACAATTTTTTTTCTACCCTCAAATAATTAATCGTAAATCCCTTATTCTTAAACTTTCTTTCATACTCAGTTTCTATATTAAAAATACCACTATTTTCTAAATCTAAAGATACTTCTTTTAATATATACCCATACTCAGATAAAGAAACTAAACTACTCTCAAATAATAATACATTATCAGTCTTTTGAACAATCTCACAATCACCGATAAATAACTTATCATAGACTCTTAAAAAATCACTACTCGTAAGCCTTCTTTTAGCATGTCTATCCTTTGGCCAAGGATCAGAAAAATTAAGCAAAATCCTACTGATTTCTTTATCAAAGACATCTCCTAAATACATCGCATCAGTCTTAATAATTTTTAAATTAGGTAAATTACAATTTTCTAATTTTAATAAAGCTCTAGCTACTATCGAATCATATCTTTCTAATCCAATAAAATTAATATTAGGAAACTCTCTAGCCATTCCTATTATATAATCTCCCTTACCCATTCCTATTTCTAAATGAATCGGATTATCATTACCAAATAACTCATTAAATTTACCCTTATAATCACTTGGATTTTCTAATAAATAATCACTAGATGATAATATCTCCTTAGCATTTTTTAAATTTCTTATTCTCATTATGTCACTACTTTCTAAATTATACATATACTTAAAATAAAGGGGTGTTAAGATTGAAAAAAGAGAGAAACACATTTTTTCAAAGCGCTGGTATGACAACTCAAGCAACCTACCCACAAATGCCAATGCAACAACCAATGATGCAACCAATGCAACAACCGATGATGCAACAACCAATGCAACAGTATCCAACTGTTGCCGGACAATCAACACAAAGCTACTATCAAGGTCCAGAAGTAATGAATACTAATCAATTAGATAATATTGAAAAAGCCATTAACCGACTTGATGCACGTGTTACAAAATTAGAAAACCAAATGCATGGTAATAGTAAAGACTATACTACTAACATGCATATGGTTTAATTACCAAACTTACCAAAAGTAAGTTTTTTTAATAAATTATTAAATAATCTCTCACCCAGTACTCGTTTAGCTATACCAGTTTTTATAATATATACTAAGTATACTAATCCACCAGTTAAAGAACAAACTCCTACATAAATTATTGTTGATAATAAACTATCATAATCTACTGGAACAACAACCTTAGTAATTAATACTACCACAATCATTAAAACAATTGGAACTATTAAATTACCTAATAACTTCTCAGATTTTTTATAAGTTAATTGATGTTCCTTTTTTAAAGAATATAAAATATATATAAAACTAAAACTTAATCCAATAATACTAGCACTAGGAGTTCCTAGTGGAGCTAAGTCAAATAAATTAAAGAATAACATCAAAGGTATATCTAAAGCTAAATTAATTAATAAACCTAATATAGCAGCTTTATATACTAACTTAAACTTATTTAAAGATTGTAAAGTAGATGAAGTTATCATATATATATTTCCTACTAAAGTAACAAATATTGTTATAGATAATATCATTGGTCCATAACCACCATCTAATCCATAAAAGATACTCCATATTGGTTTACTTAGTAAAGATATCCCAATACTCATAGGTAATGATATTAATAATAGCATTTGTAAAGCTTGATTTAATTTAATATTAACATCTTCAAAATTCTTCTTAGTAAAAGCCTCTACTATTATAGGAATTAAACTAATCGTCATTCCCATCGCTATACTAGATACTATCATACTTATCTTACCACTCCAAGTAGTAATAGCACTAGTAATAAACTCTGCATCTATAGCGCTAAATCCTAAAGAATCTAAAGTTCTTAAAATAAATACCATATCGACAAAATTATATAAACTAAATACAGCATTAATAATTATAAAAGGTATTGCATAAGACATAATCTTCTTAGCAATATCTTTATTAGTTACCTCATCCTTAACTTCATATTCAACTAAACCTAACTCTTCTTTATTACTTTTAATTTTTCTTAAAACATATAAATAAGCTACTAATCCACCAAAGAAAGCACCTGATATAGCAATACCTACAGTCCATGACATTTCAATATCAAATATATATATAGCTAAGTATACTCCTAATAAAATAACTCCTATTCTTACTACTTGTTCAATAACTTGACTTATAGAAGATATATTAATTACTTTATGACCCTGTAAATACCCTTTAGTAACACTTAAAAAAGGTATAACTAATAAAGCAAAAGAAACTATTCTAATAACTAAAGTAACATCAGATATACTATTTCCACCAGTTAAATCACCTAATAATAAACTACTAACTTGTGGAGCAAATAAGAATAATAAAATAAAACAAATAACAGATATCAAAGATATAATACTAAGTCCTATCTTATATACCCTCTTCTTAGCTTCCATCATTCCTAAAGTTTGATATTCACTAACTAACTTAGATATCGCAATCGGAATACCCGCTGTAGATATATCTAAGAATATTACATATATATTATACGCATAAGCATATAATGCTCCCGCTTGAATACCTATCATTGCATAAAAAGGAATAACATATAACATCCCTAAAATTTTAACTATGATAATTGCAATAGTTGCTAAAATAGTACCTTCTACAAAACTACTCTTCTTCATTTTTAACCACTCATTTTTCTTCATATTGCACCAAGGCAGAAAAACAAAATATTTGTTCCTCACCAAAGACTGAAACAGCCACCTGATACTTAATATCAATTATATCATACTTTTCATTACTAATAAATTCATTAAGTTTAATTTCTAAATCCTTCTCATGATTCTCATCAAATACTTTAACTCTCATAATATCACCAATTCTAAATTAACACATTATAGTTTGAAATTATGTCGAAACTTGCTATAATATGTTTAGGGTGATTATATGGCATTTTATTCTCTAATCTTTAGTGCTAACACTAAAGTATTCAAAGAAAAATTAAAAAAAGTAGCAAAAGAACACAATAAATCATATCCGTTATTATTAATGGATACATATTATAGTGTTTTAAAATATGGAATGGGTTTAACAGATTATTTAAACTATCAATTTTATTTAAAGAAACATAAAGAAAGAAAAGAATATGCTGGAATTAAAATTCAAAATAAATTTTATGAAATAGTAAGTCCTAGTAAATATAAAAAAAGATATACTATTAAACCAGATTTTTTATTAGATTTTAAAGAATATACAAAACGAGATTTCATCGTACCAGAAAAAAGTACATTAGAAGAATTTAAAAAATTCATAAAAAATAATGATGTATTTATGTCTAAACCATATGATGGTCTAGGTGGTGCAGATGTCTTAAAAGTTTATAAAAAAGATATTTTAGATATCGAAGAATATTATAACGAATGTAAATTAAATAAAATATTTTTAGAACAACTTGTAGTTCAACATAAAAGCATGAATGAACTTTGTGAAAAAAGTTGCAATACCATGCGAATCATGACCCTTAATAATTCTGGACATTCAGAAATATTATGGGCTGGACTTCGCATTGGTAATGGTATCAACTCTGTTGATAACTTTCATGCTGGAGGCATGGCTTCACAGATCGATATTGAAACAGGAAAACTAATATATCCAGCATTAGATAAAGATCTAAAAGAATTTACTCATCATCCAGTCTCAAAAATTAAAATAGAAGGATTTCAAATTCCTAATTGGGAAGAAATTAAAGAAATAGTCCTTAAAGCTGCACTTGAAAGTGATAAAA
The DNA here is from genome assembly GCA_964368665.1 of uncultured Muribaculaceae bacterium. Taxonomy (GTDB): domain Bacteria; phylum Bacillota_I; class Bacilli_A; order RF39; family UBA660; genus CAYJCL01. The sequence goes on along the minus strand of CAYJCL010000027.1, from coordinate 1,675 downwards.
TCAAAGTAGTTGGTTGGGATGTATCAATAACTGATAAAGGTCCCGTTATTATTGAAGGTAACAGACGTCCAGGATTTGATGTCGTTCAAGTAGCTTCAAGAAGAGGACGAATGGATATTATTAAATACGTACTAAAAAAGATTAGCAAAAGCTAATCTTTTATTATGTCTATAATTCTATTAATATCACTTTCACGATACTCAATACTTAACTTATCACCTTTATTTAAGAAAGGTAAAATGCTTTCAAAATCACTAAGTAATGCTCTATATACTATATTATCACTTAATATATAATAATAAGTATTACCATCAATTACTCCTGTAGTAATATCATCTACAGTAATATCTATTTCTAACTTATCACTAGTAGTTTCTTCACCATCTAAATAAGCTTCAGCTGCTTTTTCAATTCCTAAAGAGGAATCAGTAGTTACAACCTTTTGATGATTAGTATAATCAATAAATCCATACATCTTAACCAATCCTGCATTATCTTTTAAACTAACTACATAAGTAGGTTTATCATTTAAATTAACCAGTAATGGAAAAGTCGATACATATCCTAAGTTTTGAACTTGTCCCTCAGCACTAGCCATCGCCGAATCTTCTATAGTTCCTGCTTCGCTATAAAAACTAGTTTCCTTAGTTCTTAAATTAGTTAAAACAAACCCAATATTAGAATCATCACTAGCTACAGAAGTAATACCTGTATACATATGAACATCACCATCTATAGTTAAATAATTATATCCAAAAGTACTTTGAGTAACTTCTCTTTGACCGAATATTGAATTTAAAAATCCATTCTTATATTTACCCCAGTCATCTAATTGTTCCATTACTAAAGTAGGATTATAAACTCTATCAACCCAAGAAGGAACATCATCAATATTATACTTATTACTAGATCCATCAACAGGATCAAGAATAATTACTCCATCAACTTCCTTCATTAACCCTACACCTTTATATTTAATAGTTTCAACTACATAATAAGGATTTCCTTCATCATCTATTTCAAAATTAACATTTCCAAATATCTCAGTCGGATAAGAAAATCTTAACTTTCTCATTAAATCTTCATTAAATATCGCAGAAGACATATACTTCATACCTTCATCTAAATGAACTAACTCAGATGATCCATCAACAGAATTAACTGATATGTAAGCTTTAACTCCATCTTCTCTATTTGCTAAATATCTAAAAAAATCAGCATACTCTAAAGGAGTAACTCTTAATATTTCTTCATTAGCACTAATTTGTGTATACATAGGAGATACTTCAAATTGAGAAACAAACTCAGCAGCTTGACCCATTACCTTGTCTCCAACAATAACTGAAGAACTTCTATCTAATAAAGCTAGATGTTCAAAATCTACTGGAGTAACTTCCGTAGCAAAATCTCCATCAGTTACACTAATTCTTTCATAATAAGAACTAGCATTAAATAAAGGAGAAAACACAATATTAACTAAAATAATTAATACAGGAATACTAACAACTCCTAAAATGACATAAGTAAGTACACTAGTCGGTTTAATATCTCTACCATTTACTATAACTAATTGTTTATTAGTATTAATACTTATCCAAGCAATTACCCATATAGTGACATTTAAAAATAAGAAACTATAAAATCCAGGATTACTAATATTAATAGCTGGAATCAT
>CAYJCL010000026.1:636-7688 GCA_964368665.1 uncultured Muribaculaceae bacterium | reverse complement strand
CCTATTCCATAATCACTTTTAGCATATTTTGATATAGCAAGAGCCATTTCTCTTGCTGTTTCCAAACTATATACTGTGTATTTTTTTATAGTTTTTGGGTTTACTCCCATTTTTATTTTATATTCATTAGAATAAGTAACTGCGCTGAATTTTATTGCGTCGCTAGCTCCGTCAATATTAGTAATGGCATTTGCAATATATCCTCCTGTACATGATTCCATTACTGCTATTGTTTTTTTATCTAAAACTAGTTGTTCTACAATACTTTTTATTTTTCTACGGTTTTTATATAAGTTATTTTTAATTATATAGTCGTATATTTTTTTATCTATAGTTTTTATTACTTCTTTTTTATTTTCTTTACTTAATAATTCTCTAACTTTTGTTGAAGATAATGTTCCTACATCTATTTTAATTATTGTAGTGTTATCATTTAACTTAGTAACTTTATCGTTATTTCTAAGTACTACTAATATTTTGAAATCATTAATTATTGTATCTGCATTTTTCCATTTTTGGATATAATTATAGTTATCACTTCCAATGATTAAGTATATTTCATCATCATGATATAATTCTTTGAAATAGTTTAATATTTCATAAGTATATAAGTAGTCTTCTTCTTCGATATTAGATACTTCTGTTTTTTTATTATCTACTATTAGTTTTAACATATTATAACGATGTTTAAATTCAATTAATCCTGGTTTATTATAATTATCTCCACAAGGTACATAAATTATTTTATCTAGTTTATTTTTTAATAAACTTTCTGCTGTTTTTTCGTGTGATTTATGGATTGGATTAAATGCTCCAATGAATAGTCCTATTTTCATATTTTACTCCTCTATGTCACTAATCCATAGCTCGCAAGATGCGTCGCTTGGAAGTCTTAAGTCTCCTCTTGGGCTTACGGCGATTGACCCTACTTTTGGTCCATCTGGTAAGCAACTTCTTTTAAATTGTTGTTGGAAGAACTTTTTAATAAATGTTTTTAGCCATTTTTTTATTTCTTCTTCTTGATAGTAATCTTTGAATGTATTTTTTGCTAGTAGATATATTTTACTTGAACTTGCTCCATATCTTAGAAAATGGTATGTATAGAAATCATGTAATACGTATGGTCCTATTTTACTTTCAGTTTTTTGTGTTATGTTTCCTGCTTCATCTGGTGGAAGTAATTCTGGTGATATTGGTGTATCTAATATATCTTGTAATGTTTTTGAGTTTGAAGAATATTTTACATATTCCACTAAGTATCTTACTAGTGTTTTTGGAATTCCTGTATTAACAGCATAACTACTCATATGATCTCCATTATAAGTACACCATCCCAGTATTAGTTCTGATAAGTCTCCTGTTCCAATTACTAAAGCATTTTCTTTATTAGCTATATCCATAAGTATTTGAGTTCTTTCTCTAGCTTGTGAATTTTCATAAGTAATACTTCTATCTGTTTCTTCTATTTCTATATCATTAAAATGTTGGATGCAAGCATCTTTTATTGATATTTCTTTTAATGTTGCTTTGTATTCTTTTACTAAGTTGCAAGCGTTTTCATAGGTTCTATCAGTTGTTCCAAATCCTGGCATTGTAATAGCTATTATATTTTTAGGATTGATATTTAATTTCTTATAAGCTTCTATAATTACTAAAAATGCTAATGTTGAATCTAACCCTCCTGATATGCCTATTACTGTTTTTTCTGTATTAATATGTTTTAATCTTTTTGCTAATGCACTACTTTGAATATTAAATATTTCATTACATCTTTCTTTAACTTCTTTTTTATTTTTTGGTACAAATGGATATTGATCATATTTTCTATCTAGGTTTTTGATAGGTTCAGTATTAAATTTTATTATTTTGTATTCTTCTTTAGTAGGATTGAAGTTCGAGTTATTTTGACGGTCATGAACTAATCTATTAGTATCAATATCTGTAATAATAATGCTTGAAGAAAATGTATTGTTTTTTTCTTCTGCTAGTACTTGGCCATTTTCTGCAATAATTGTATGTCCTGAGAAGACTAAATCTGTAGTTGATTCATTAATACCACTTGAAGTATATATATAAGCACCTAGTAGTTTTGCACTTTGAATTGATACTAATTGTTTTCTAAAATATGATTTACCTATTAGTTCATTTGATGCTGATGGGTTAAAGATCATTGTAGCTCCATTTAATGAATGTTTAATTGATGGTGAGTTTGGATGCCATAAGTCTTCGCATACTTCGATAGCGAAGGTAATATTTTTGTTTTCTTGATCTTGAAATAAGATATTAGTATCTATTATTGTTTCTTGATTAAGGATATTGATTTGATTGTTGTTAATATTTGTTCCTGATTTAAACCATCTTTTTTCATAGAATTCATTATTATTTGGAATGTTTATTTTAGGTACTATTCCTAGAATACTCCCTTTGTTAATTACTACTGCTGTATTATATAAATTGTTTTCATGAATTATTGGTGCTCCGATAATAGAGATGATATCTAATTCTTTTGTTTCTTCTATTATTTTATTTAAATATTCTAATGATTTATTAATTAGTAAATCTTGTTTAAATAAATCTGCACAAGTATATCCTGTTAATGATAGTTCAGGTGTTACTACAATTTTTACATCTTTTTTTGTAGCATTTTTTATTTCTTTAATTAATTCTTTTGTATTATATTCTATATCTGCTACTTTCATTGATGGTGTTGATGCTGCTACTTTTATAAATCCATGTTTTTTCATTTTATACCTTCCTTAATAATGTTTTTGCTTTTTCAAATGCATATGCAGAGTTTAAGCTGGTCATTTGATTATTATACAATAATTCTTCTATTTCTTCTTCATTAAATGTCATAAATTTAATTAATTCATCTTGATCTAATTCTTGTTCATATTTCTTTTGACAATTTTGTGCTAGGAAGTACGCATTATACGCTGCTGATATTCCTTGATCTTGATAAAATTCTCCCATTAGTATCATTGATTCAGCTACATAGCCAGTTTCTTCTTTAAGTTCTCTAATAGCAGCTGTTTTTTTATTTTCTAGTTGATCTATATATCCTGCTGGGAATCCTACATCTACTGTTTTATTAGTAAATACTCTTGGTTCTATTGATACTAAGAATTCTCCTTCATTAGTAATTGGTACTATAATTGATGCACTTCCTGGCAGTTTATTTTTTAGTAATTTTTCTCGATATATTACTTCTCCATTATTTAAAATTATTTTATATTTTTCTGTTGTTAGGAATGGTGATTCATCATAATATCTTCTCATTTTTCTAACTTTTAATTCGTTTAAGTAATATTCTAATTCTTCTTTTTTTATTTTTCGCATAATATCCTCTTTCTTGTTTGTTCTATTAACTCATTTTTATAGTTTATATAATTTTCTGTTCCATCTACGTAGTATTCATGTGGCATTTCTACTCTTTTGATTTCTGGATATAGTTTTGCCATTTCTTGATGACAATATTTTATTTTTTCTTCCATTGTTGGTTCATCGTAAACTTGGATGCCTTTATCAAATATTGTTACTTGTAATTTTTTTATTTCATAGTTAGTTAATGTTTTATAATCTAAATTATTTTTTAAGCTTACAATTTTGATGTTATCTCTTGGTAGTTCTTGATCTACTAATTCTAATACATCAGCTAGAGCATAACCTGTTTCTTTATCAAATAAGCGATATACTTCTTTATATCCTGGATTAGTTATTTTAAATGAATCGTTACTAAGTTTTATTTTAGGTGTCCAGTTGTCTTCTTTATTGATTGCTACTTCTTTATATACGCAACCCATTCTTCCGTTTGGTTTAGATATATTATCTCCTACTCCTAGAACATCAAATTCTGCTCCTTGATTAATTAATGCTTCTATACTTTTTGCATTAAGTCCATTACTTAGGACTATTTTTGTTTGTGGGAATCCTGCTTCTTTGAACATTTTTCTTGCTGTTTTTGATAAGTAAGCTAGATCTCCTGAATCTATTCTGATTCCTATATTATCTGTTGGTATATTATTTTCTTTCATCCATTTGAATGTTTTAATAGCATTAGGTATTCCACTATTTAGTGTGTCATAAGTATCTACTAATAATGTGCAATTATTAGGGTATACTTTAGCGAAAGCAATGAATGCTTCTAGTTCTGTATCAAATGTTTCTATAAAGCTATGCGCTTGTGTACCTAGTGGTTTTAATCCTAACATGTCTGCTGCCATTACGTTACTAGTTCCTGAACATCCAGCCATGATTCCATATAATGATGAATCAATTGCTGCTTCTGTACCGTCTGCTCTTCTTGAACCAAATTCTAATATTTTTTTATCCCTTGGAACTGCTTCTACAATTACTCTTGCTCCTGTTGCATGTTCCATTGCTCCATTAATTGTTGCTAGTAATGCAGTTTCAATTATTTGTGCTTCTAGAACACTTGCTTCAACTGTAATTAATGGTTCATTAGGAAATACCGGCGTTCCATCTGGAATTGCTTTTATTTTTCCTGTAAATTTAAAGTTTTTTAGTTTATTTATAAACTCTTTACTATATCCTTGTAATTCTAAATGTTTAATTGCTAGTTCATCAAATTTTAAATTGTTTATATAAGGTATTACTTTATCTAGTCCGGCCATGATAGCATATCCACCACTGTTTGGGATTGCTCTAAAGAATACATCAAATACTGTTGTTTCTTCCGCTACGTTATTTTGATAATATGCATAAGCCATTGCTAGTTGGTATTGATCTGTTGTAGTTGTATAGTTTCTCGCTAATCTTTCATATCCATTATAATTCATCATATTATTTTTTCTCCATTTCATATTTTTTTACTAATTTTATTCCTAAATTACTCATCATTGTTTCTGCTAGTTGTTGACTTTTTTCTTGATCGTGTATTTCGTTGATATGGTAAGTAGCTATAGCATTTTGTGGCACTATAACATCTACTTCTTTATTTTGTTGATCGAAGTAACTTTTTAACGGCATTGCAAGTCCTGCTACACACATGTCACTTTCACAACCAATAATTACTGTTTCATTTAAGTTATTCATTTGATTAATGATGTTTGTAAATTCCGGTGAAGTCATTGCACTAATTGCATTTTTTTCTGCTACTAATACTTGTTCTTCATAAGGTATTAATTCATCTACTAGTTCTGCTTCTTTAGTACCTTTTATACAGTGTTTAGGAAAACTCTTAAATTCTACTGAATCTTCTGTATGAGCATCTTTTATAAAGATGACTGGCTGTTCTTCTTTAATAAATTCATCTACTAATCTAACTGCTTCTGGAATTATTTCTCTTATCCCTTGATAAGATAATATTCCTTCATCGACGAAACCTTTTAATAAGTCGACTACTATAAGTACTTTTTTTGCTTCTAACATTTGTTTATAATTTTTCATAAATCCTCCTATTTGTTATTATCTTTTTGTTAATAACAATTCTTAAAAAATATTCCAACTTGCGTTGTTATTAACATTATATTAATAACATAAAGATTTGTCAACCCTTTTTTTAATTTTTTGAAATAAAAAAAGAGCAATGCTCTTTTTATCTACTAAATGTATCTCCAAAATCTATGCTTATTTCTTCTATATCAGTGTATTTTCCCTTTTCTGGTTTAGTAAGTGCAACATCTTTTTGTTTATTCCACTCTTCTCTAAATTTATCACTTTCTTTATAAAAATAGTTTATTGCCATAGATGTTGGAAGACTTATTTCTATTCCACCATCGTTTTCACTTATCATTGATTGTTCAATGATTGTTTTAATCTCTAAACCTTGGTCTATACTTTGCATAATTATTAATGCTTCTTGTACTTCTTGTAATGATTTCATAGTTGCAGAATGGATTCCTATATATCTTTCCCACTCTTCTGCTAGTTCTATATCTATAACTTTAATACCTTCTTCGGTAAGTCTTTTAACTTCTTCTTTAATTATTTCTTTTTCTGTTTTTTCCATTTTATCTCCTTTAAAATATATTACACTATTTTTTTAATTATGTAAATATTTTATAAAGACATTTCTTCTTGATCTTTTTTTGTTTCTAGTAATTCATATAGTCTATGGATTTTGCTTTCCAATATTTTGTCATTGATATTTGGATACATTAAAAGTAATTCTTCAATGCTTATCAGTAATTGTTCTACTAGTTTTGCATCATCATATTGAATGCTATATTTATCTGCTATAAAATACATCAAATATTTTATTTGTTCTTCTGCAAAATATCCTTGTTTACAATATTCAATAGTTTTAATACAACTCTCTACTGATTCGAAGTTATTACAGCTGTTATATTCTATAGGTGTGATATTTCCATATTTTGTTTCTATAGTACTTTCTTGTTCATTACTATTTGGGCGATGGAAATTGTGCATGCTATTTATATAATTATTTATTTTATCATTGATATATTTAACATAGTCTTCAGAGTTAGCATGTTGTTCTGTAAGTTCTTTTAATTTATTGATTGTATATATGCTAAATGTAGTATCAAGTGCTTTGAACTTTTTATTTAGTTCTTCTTTTATATTGCTAGTTCCATAATAATTACTATCTTGTAAGTTTAGATCGTAGTCTATTAATTTTTGGTGATGATTTTTATTTTCTTTATGAATTTTTACGAAGTCAAAATCTTTAAACTCTTCACTAGATATTATTTGTTTTGATTTTTCATCTTCGTTAGTATAGCTATCTATTAAGTTTTGATAAGCTTCATTATTTAATAGGGTTATTATTTTGTTATGTTCATAAATATTACTACTCCTTTTAGTCATTAGCGGTCTCATATTAGCAACATAGTTATCTGAAGTGTATGATTTTACTATTGTTTCAATGGTATCTATTGATAATTTATCTTTTTCAGTTAATATTTTTAATAAAGCTCCATTTAATAACGATGAACTTATTATATGTAGATTTTGGCTTTCTATGATTTTATATAATAAGTTTACATCTGGTTGTTTTTCTAGAATGATTTTTGCAGCGTAGGCTTTACTTGATGTTGGTCCAGGAAGTTCATATTTATTTGCTTCGTTGT
>CAYJCL010000026.1:0-626 GCA_964368665.1 uncultured Muribaculaceae bacterium | reverse complement strand
AATATTGACATTGCAAATAGATAGTCTATATTATCGTTATGTCTTACTCTATAATCAGTTATAGCTTTTATATAATCATCAAATAGTGAGAATTGATAATTTGGATTATCTTTTGTAGTTTCTTTAAATAGTTTTTTAAATACTTTTTTATATTCTTCGATAGATATATTATTTTCTTTTAGTTTTTTTGAATAATAGTTTAACGTTATTGTACTTTTTACGTTTTGTTGGTGTGATTTTTTAATTATTTCTATTATTTCTTGAGGTTGTTTATCTTTTAATACTTCGTATTGTTTTGTAATAGTTTCTGAGAATAATTCGTCTAAGTTATCAATATTAATACCTAATTGGGTTATTAAATTGTTTTTTTGATTATATAATTCTTCTGGTGTAACACCTTTTGATACTAAGTAATATATTATTAACATTGATTCGATGCTAATTAACTCGATATTTATTTTACCTAATAGTTTTCCAGAGTTTTCTGTTTTTAGTGTAGTATTATATATTTGTTTGGCAACTGTAGTAGTATTTGCTATTTGTGTTATTGTATCTAAATTTGCTTTTTTTAATATATCATTTGCTATATCATCTAAGTATTGATTTGTTAATACTTCATCTTTCTC
>CAYJCL010000025.1:0-7705 GCA_964368665.1 uncultured Muribaculaceae bacterium | reverse complement strand
ATTAATGGATAATTATCAAAAATACTTAAGAACACAAGAAGAAAAAAGAAATACAAAAATTTATAAAGCACCAAAAAAAGAAGTAGTGATAAAAGAAGAAATAAAACCAATTGAATTTGAAAGTGAAATAGTAATTAAACAATATTCACCACTTAGTAAAGGAATAGCTTATTCATTATCAAGACTTAATAATGATAAATCATTAACAGAAACAACTAAGTCAATAATATTAAATTTAAATAATGAAGTATTAGATGAAATAGAAGAACTTATCATGGAAGAATATGATATTATGATTGGAATGATTCAAGATAAATTAACAACTCCTAAAGAAGTAGAAGAAGATCTTTTACGTATGGAAGCACAATTAACAATAATTTCTTATGAAAAAATTGATAGTACAAAAAGAAAATTACATAAAGACTAATACCTTTATGTAATTTTTTATGATAAAATATTAATAGGTGAGTATTATGCAAATTAACTTAGATAATCAACTAATTAATATTGAAATAATTAGAAAAAATAATAAAAGAATATACTTTAGATATAAAGATGATAATATTTTATACATCTATGCTCCCTCATTAATATCGAAAAACAAAATAATAGATATTATCAAAGAAAATAAAACAAGTATTCTAAAAATGATTAATAGTAATATCGAAAAACAAGAAGATGAAAACATATTCTATTACTTAGGAAATAAATATGAAATAGTGTACTCAGACATTAAAGAGCACTTATTCGACGAAGACACTATCTTCATTAAAGACAAAAAATCATTAGATAAATTATATAAAAGTGAATGTATTAGAATATTTAGCAGTTATCAAACAATCATTTAACAATATTCCAGAATTTAATATAAGATTAAGAAATATGAAAACTAGATGGGGAGTATGTAATACAAAAGATAAAATAATAACTCTAAATACAGAATTATTAAAAAGAGATATTCATCTATTAGATTACGTAATAATCCATGAAATATGTCATTTCTATGAAGCAAATCATAGTAGTAAATTTTGGGATCATGTAAGTATTTACTATCCCAATTATAAATTAGGCAGAAAGGAATTAAAAGGTGCATTATGAATGAAATAACATCACTTACAAATAACAAAGTCAAAGAATTAGTAAAACTAAAAAACAACAATAAAGATCAAGATATTTTTCTAGTAGAGAGTGAACACTTAGTTTCAGAAGCCTTAAGTCTAAACCTAGTAACAGAAATAATAACTACAGAAGACATAGTAATAGATAACATAACTACTATTAAAGTAACAAAAGAAATTATGAAAAAAATATCTAATCTAGATAATCCTTCTAAAATAATGGCAGTAGTAAAAAAATCAAAACCAAGAAATATCCTAGGTAATGTAATCATCTTAGATAAATTACAAGACCCAGGAAATCTAGGAACAATTATAAGAAGTGCTATAGCATTTAATATAGATACAATAATACTAAGTAATAACTCAGTAGATATATATAATCCTAAAGTTATTCAAGCATCTCAAGGAATGATCTTTAAAATAAATATAATCAAAGATGATATAATTGATCAAATAAATAAACTAAAAAATAATGATTACAAAATAATTGGTACAAAACTAACAGATGCAGTACCAATTCAAGAAGTGAAAAAATTAGATAAATTCGGCTTTGTAATAGGTAATGAAGGTCAAGGAATAAGTAAAGAAGTAATGGATATTTGTGATGATTATATTTATATAAAAATGAATGATAAATGTGAAAGTCTAAATGCTGGAGTGGCAGCAAGTATTATCATGTATGAACTAACAAAGGAGTAATTATGGAATATATAAATATCGGAAAAATAATCACAACTCATGGAATTAAAGGAGAATTAAAAATAATCTCAACCTTCCAAGAAAAAGACCAAGTATTTAAAAAAGATTTCAATATCTATATTGGAAATAACCATCAACTAGAAACAATAAATACTCATAGAGTTCATAAAAACTATAATATGATAACTCTAAATAACTATACTAATATCAACGAAGTATTAACATTTCTTAAACAAAATGTTTATGTACTAAGAAGTGATTTAGAAATTAAAGACTACTTACTAGAAGATATAATTAATATGGATATAATATTAAATAAAGAAATACTTGGAAAAATAACAGAAATAATATATAATAAGTCCAATATTTTAATTTCAGTAACAGGACCTAAAAACTTCTACATTCCATATAATCAAGAATTTATTAAAGAAGTAGATATAAAAAACAACCAAGTACATGTTAATGAAATAACGAAAGGACTTATTATATGAAAATAGATATCCTAACATTATTTCCAAATATCTTTGAAGGATTCAAAACAGAATCAATTATTAAAAGAGCAATTGAAAAACAATTAGTAAATATTAATATTATAAACTTCAGAGATTATAGTCCATTAAATAATCAACAAGTAGATGATACACCATATGGAGGTGGATCAGGAATGGTTCTAAGATGTGAACCAATCTTTAATGCTATTAAAGATTTAAAAAAAGAAAATACTAAAGTAATCATGATGACTCCAGAAGGAACTACTCATAATCAAAGTCTTGCTAAAGAATTAACAAAAGAAAATCATTTAATAATAATATGTGGTCATTACGAAGGATTCGATGAAAGAATCAAAACTCTAGTAGATATGCAAATAAGTCTAGGAGACTTTATTCTAACAGGAGGAGAAATTCCAGCTATGGCTCTAAGCGATTCAATAATTAGATTACTAGATGGAGTTATAACTAAAGGAAGTTTAGATAACGAATCATTTAATGATAATCTACTAGATTATCCAACATATACAAAACCAGCCGTTTATGAAGGTTTAGAAGTACCAGCAGTACTGACTAATGGAAACCACAAAGAAATAAATAAATGGCGAGAAGAACAAAGAATTAAAAAAACCAAAGAATTAAGACCAGATTTAATCAAGTAGGAGGACATATGTCATATTTAGTAAAAAAAGATCGCATAATCAAAAAAGTAATTGATATTGAAAATATAGATAATGGATATAAATTCACTCCTAAAAAATCTTTAAAAATCAAAGAAATAAATGTCATTGATCCATCGATGATTGAAAGTATCTTAACAATAAAGTTTAATAAAGTATTTAATAAATTATTAAATGTATCAATAGATGTAATTAATGATGAAGATTCAACAAGTGATGATACAGCTCATGTCCTAGGAGAAGTTGAAAGACTTAGAGGCATTCTCTTAAATAAATACCATAGATTCTTAACTCAAGAAAAAGAAGAACTATTTTTAAATAGATTAAGATACTTAGAAAATGAATTAAAATCAAAAATGTATATGAATACTAATTCATATGAAAATTCAAGAGGTGGAAGATAATGTATTATTATGAACATGTAATAGCTAAAGAAACAGAAAGTTTTGATATTCAAATAAAAGCTCACCAACAAGAAATTAAGTCACTAAAACATAAAAGAGATAGTTATCAAAATAACGCATTAAAAAAAATATTTCAAAAAAATATGGCAGATAAAATGAAAATTCATGATCAAATTCATGAATTAGAACGAAAAGTTCGAGATACAGAATTAGATAAATTAAGATACATAGATGTCTTAACAACAATGCCAATCAACTTAGTATGCAAAGTTCTAGCAAAATACTTAACAAACCTAATAGGTACAGAGTACATTCATATTATAGATGTCCCACATCATAATCAAAAAGAATGTATTAATTATATTGCTTCAACAAATTATCAACAAACATTAAATGACGAAAATCAATCAGTTCCTGTTGATAATGATGAATTACTAAGTGAATTAAGAAGTAATGGGGAATTATTAATAGTAACTGATAATATTGGAAATCATTTTCTAAAAGAAACTGTTACCCTAAGAGAACTAACAAGTGATAATCAATTATTTTATGAAGAAAATTTTGGCCTTGTTGACCCATTCAAAGGCTATCATCATTTACCAATTATAATTCAAAAAATACTAGATATATATTTACAACAAAATAAAGAAGTAGATTTAAGTGATATAGATGCTATAGTTAATGAAATAAGTGGAGTAGATCAACAAGAAAACAAATTAAAAAAGAGTTTACAATAACTATATAAATATGCTATAATACTAATGCTTACAAAAAGGAAGAAAATCCGCTGTTTTATAAATAAGATTTTCCGGTAATAAAAGGAGGAACAATTATGAGTTTAATGGATAATATTAACAAAAAGCAAGTTCGTTCTGACATTCCTGAGTTCCGTGTAGGAGACACACTTCGTGTTGACGTATGGGTAAAAGAAGGAAAGAAAGAAAGAATCCAGGCTTTTGAAGGTCTTTGTACAGCAAAACATGGCGGAGGAGTAAATGAAACATTTACTGTTCGTAAAAAATCAGGTGGTATTGGAGTAGATCGTATCTTCCCAATTCACACACCAACAATTGATAAAATTGTTGTTGTTAAAAAAGGTTTAGTTCGTCGTGCTAAATTAAATTTCTTAAAAGGAATGAAAAAAGACTACAAAGTTAAAGAAAGAAAATAAAAGTAATATTCACTTTTATTTTTTTTTGTGATAAAATAAATAAGTAATAAAGGGAAAGGTATGTGTAGTACAACTAAGAATTAACTTATAAGCATAAAATGTAGTATGAAAAATTTATTTAAAATAGTAATGGCTTTAATTTTACTCTTCGGAGCATATTTAATTATTGATGCAATCATGTTTGAATTTGCATGGAAAGTAGAAGTAATAAATCCATCAGCAAATGTTAGAGAAGAACCTAACATCCACTCACAAAATATTTACACTGTAGCTAGAGGAGGACAATTCGAAGTAATTGATATTTACTTAGATGATCCAATTTATGTATGGTATCATGTAAAAATTAATAATAGTAAAATAGGATGGATAGCAAATCCAAGAGGAGAAAATCCTACTCTAAAAGAAATAAACAATCCTAAACAAGAAGAATATGGATTAGAGGAAATAGATTATGATCCACCAGTACTTAGATTCTTCAATGAAACTTATGAAGTCCTAAATATTGATAGTATTGATTATAAGCACTTAGATATTACAGATGATAGTGATTTTGAAGTGTCTCACAATGTATATATAGAAGAAAATTCTAAAGAAGTAGATTATACTCAATACTTTATAGAATATATAGCAACTGATATATATGATAATACAATAATTAAAGTACAAGAAATAATCTTTACAGAACCACCATTAGAAAGCCAAGTAAAAGACATAAGCGAATTAAAGAATAGGTGATTAAATGAAAAAAGCATTAAAAGAGCTAATGCCATATATAGCAATATTTGTTGTAGTAATGGCAGTTAGAACTTTTATTATAACTCCAATAATAGTAGATGGAGCAAGTATGGAACCAACCTTACAAGATGGTGAAATGATGCTACTATATAAATTAAGTGATATAAAAAGAAATGATATTGTTGTAATTAATAACGAACAAGGACATATCGTTAAAAGAGTTATAGCATTACCAAAAGAAACAATAGAAATAAAAGATAATAAAATATATATTAATGATAAAGTAATAGAAGATAAATATATAACTAATACTGGAGATGTTGAAAAAATAACATTAAAAAGTGATGAATACTTTGTCCTAGGAGACAATAGATTAGTATCTAAAGACTCTAGAGACTTTGGACCAGTAACAAAAGATGAAATAATGGGTACTACTAACTTAGTAATTTATCCATTTAGTAATTTTGGAAGTGTAGAGGAATAATATGAAAAAAATAATAAGTATAGGAATTTTAATTTTAAGTGTACTAACACTTAGTGCATGTAAAGAAGAAGAAAAAACAGTTGAAATGTCATCAACATATGATGTTGGAGAATTTACAGTAGGTCTACCAGAAGGATGGATTGAGTCTCCATTTTATATTAATGGTACTGAAGAAACAATGAATGATTCAATAACACTATATAAAAGTGATAATGATTTAGATCATGCAATCTTTAATGCTCCAGGAATAACTATTTCATATAATCAAACATGTACATCAACAGAAGAATATTATGAAGACTCAGTTAAAGTAGATAAAGCAGAAATAGATGGAATTACTTATGAAGGATTTAATAGCGAAAATAATGGTTTTCCATTTACACAATATATAGGAAATACAGAAGATGCTTGCTTCCAATTAATGTTACTGCAAGAAAGAACAGATGGTACAATAAATATTACTGATGAAGAAGTAATAGCAATATTAGAAAGTATTGAAATAAACTAGCAATTTGCTAGTTTTTAAATTATAATAAATTTATATCAGGAGGATTTATGAAAACAATAAATTTAGAATACCTTCAAGTTGTATATGAAGCTAATAAAGTATTAGATTCAAGATTTGAAGAAAAATATTTAGGTACTGTTAATCAATATGATGAAAAAAACTCTATATCATTAACAACTGAAATAGCAGAATTAGCCAACGAAACAAAATGTTTTAAATATTGGTCAGTTAAAAAAATGGATATAGATAAAGTTAAAGATGAATTAGCAGATTGCTTTATGATGATATTATATCGTTATAATGAACTTAAAACAGTAACAATAAAAATAGAGTATCAAGAATTAAATACCGACATCCTAGAAACATTTAATAACTTATTTAAACTTTCTACAAAGTTATTTAAAGGGTCAAAAATAGATATAGTTAATAATTTACTATTAAACCTAATTCATCTTAAAAACTTGCTTAATATTAGTGATGAAGAATGTAAATCTGCTTGTTTACAAAAAATCAAAGTCGTAAATGACCGACTAGATAGTGATTATTAATATGAATGATATTACTATAAAATTAAATCAACTAATTAAAGAATTAGATGATAATAATATCATAAATGATAAAGATATTAGTGACAAGCATCATTCAATAAAAGAATTATATGATTACAGAATGTATTATAATGCATTACTATTTAATGAATATGCAAAACTAGATTTATATAACGTTCATAAATCAAAAAATCATCATGATAAAACACCATGTTTTGGAACAAAAGACAAATACTTCATAGTAGTAGCAGAACTACCTACTGGAACAATAACTAATCATTACGCCATAAAACATTGGGATTTATTCAAAATACCAGAATATGAGTATTCAATAACTCCTTATGATAATCATACACCAGAAGACTGCTTAAAAAGAATGAAAAATCTAATAGAACAAACGGAATAAAAATGGATAAAGAATTATATAACATCTTTAAAGATCTTTCAAACACAAAAACGATCATGTTTGAAATGATCAAAGAAAGCTACTATTCCAATCAAAATATTCAAGATGAAGATATAGAACATTATCTAGACTCTTTAC
Source organism: uncultured Muribaculaceae bacterium (assembly GCA_964368665.1). GTDB lineage: Bacteria > Bacillota_I > Bacilli_A > RF39 > UBA660 > CAYJCL01. The sequence continues at coordinate 326 of CAYJCL010000025.1, read as the reverse complement.
TATCGTGTATTAATTCACAAGAAAGTATTGAATTCTACAACATGTTATGTGAAAAACTATTAGATAAAAATAGCAAAAATTATTATACAAGAAGTTTGAAAAATTTCTTGTAAAAGAAAAGGGTTACAATGGAAAATATAGTAAATAAAGAAGGCTATTATAAATATATAAAATATTTTGAAAATAATAGTATTGAAACATTCTATGAAGAATACGATAATTTAGATGATGATATAAAACTATACCAATTTGGAATGGAACTAATTCTTCCAAGAAAGGTATTTGAAGATCAAATAGAAAAAGTATGTCAAAAACTAAAATCAATC